>NZ_JBHWZO010000088.1:0-22079 GCF_042728455.1 Promicromonospora sp. NPDC060204 | reverse complement strand
CAACGCCGCCTGGAAGTCCACATGGACGGCTGCGGCGAATGCACCCGCGCGTTCATCGACGTCCGCGAGGTCTCCTGGATGCTCCGCGACCTCGGCCAACACCTCATCGCCGGCGGACTGCTCACCGGCACCGCCGCCGCAGGCGCGGCGGGTGCGGCCGGTGCGGCCAAGCCCCGGTTCGGCAAGAAGGAGGCCGCGGTCGCGGCGAGCGTGCTCGCCGCGCTCGCCATCGGCGGCAGCGCCGCTGCCCTGATCGCGAACCAGCTCGCCGACCCGCCCGTCCAGGCCACCGACGACGCCGGGGCTGCCGGCGAGGGCGGCGGAGCGGGCGGCGCCGGGGGCGGCGCAGGCGGGGACGGCGGCGGCGGCACGGACTCGTCCGACACCGCGGAGAAGCCGTCGACGGACGAGAAGCCCCCGTCGATCCCGCCGACGGACCCGCAGCCACGCCCCGCGACGACGCCCAAGGAGGACGGCGCCGCCGCGCCCGCCGACGGGCCGGTGCTGGCCGAGTCGGTGCCCGAGCCGGACTCCGGCGGCACCCCCGCCGACGCCCCGAACCCGCCCGCGGACCCCGGGTCGGACCCCGGGTCGGACCCCGGCTCAGGGTCGAGCCCGGACGGCGGCTCCGACGAGCCGGACCCGCCCAAGGAGCCCACGGAGCCCGAGGAGCCGCCGACCGAGGAGGAGCCGCCGGCCGAACCGCCGGAGGTGCCGGAGGAACCGGAGGAGGAGACGCCGGGTCTCGGCACCGCCCTGGACGACCTGCTGGCCAGCCTCGGACTCTCCGACCTGCCCGGCATCGACCTCGCGACGACCACGCTGGACGAGATCTGGCAGCTGCTCTTCGGCACGTTCTCGGGCGCGGCGAACGACGCGGTCGACGACACAGAGTCGGCGACCGGGGACTGATGGTCGTGCGGGCCTCCCACGAGGCCCGTGTCCCGTGCTTGCTGTGCGGAGGCACAGGTGATCTGGGCGCCGGCCCAAGATCGTCCCGCCATCACGGGCGACCCTTCCATGCGCATGCATTCTTTGCGAACATGCACGCCCGGGGGCACGCGCGTCGAGGTGCCCCGGGGTGCCACGTCGCGTGCAGGAGGGGGGCCGCGTGACCGTCACGAGCGCCGACCTCGGCCTGTGGGCGGCACACCGCCGCGCCGTGGTGTTCACGGTGTCCCGGCGGGTGCCGGGCATCGACCCGGAGCTGGCCACGAGCTGCGGCCTGGAGCTGCTCTGCGTGGAGCTCCTCAACACCCGCGACCTCGCCGACCCCCTCGCGTTCTGGAGCGCCGCGTCCATCGAGGTGGCGCAGCGGATGGCCCGGGAGCAGGAGCCGGCCGCCGAGGGATCCGACGGCGCCACCGCCGCGCCGCCCCGGCACGCCCTCGACCTCGAGGTGCTGAACCTCGCGATGGAGCGGCTGCCCGCGGGCGAGCAGCAGCTGCTCTGGGACCACCACGTGGGGTCCCGGCCCGTGGCCGCGATCGCCGAAGAGATCGGCGTGCTCCCCTACGCCGCCAAGCGACGCCTGCGCCGGGCCGAGAACCGGCTCGCGAGCACCTTCGCCGAGACGCACGCCGGCACGGCCGCCGACCTCGAGTGCCGGGCCACCCGCGCCGCCCTGCACGACTTCGTCCGGAACCGCCTGCTGCCCCGCCGGCGGCAGCAGGTCGAGGACCACATGGTCGGGTGCGCCGGCTGCACGCGGGCGTTCGTCGACGTCCGGGAGTCCTACTGGATGCTGCGCGCCGCGGCCCCGGTCCTCCTGCTCGGCGTGGGGGCCTCGGCGGGTCCGGGCGCGACGGCGGCCGGTGCCGCCGTCGCGGCGAGCGGCGCGGCCGGTCCTGCCGTCGCGGGTGCGGCGGGCGCCGGGGGCTGGCTCAGCGCCGCGGGGACCCGGGCCGTCGTGACCGCCCGGAGCGTGCTGACCGACCCGATGAGCCTGACCGCGACCGTCGCCGGCGGCCTGTTCGTCACCACGGCCGTCACCACCGGGGTCGCGGGCAGCATCGACGCCGCGGCGTCGTTCCCGGAGACCGGCATGGTGTCGGTCTTCGCGCCGGACGACAGGGGACCCGCCGTCCGGCAGGCCGCCGAGAACTCCCCGAGCGCGGATCCGGCGAACGTCCCCGACCTGACCGAGGTGACCCCGACGGGGCTCACCCCGTCGGGTCCGGCGCGGGTGGAGGACGACGTCCCGCCCGGCCTGGCGAAGAAGGACGGGGTACCGCCGGGCCTCGCCAAGAAGGACAAGGTTCCGCCGGGCCTCGCCAAGAAGGACGGCGTTCCGCCGGGTCAGGCGAAGAAGGACAAGGTCCCGCCCGGCCAGGCCAAGAAGGACGACACCCCGCCCGGCCATGCCTCCAAGGACAAGGTTCCGCCAGGTCAGGCGAAGAAGGAGGACGTGTCCGCGGGTCAGGCCACGAAGGACACCCCGCCCGGGCAGGCGAAGAAGGAGTCGCCTCCCGACAAGGCGAAGCAGGAGAAGAAGCAGCAGGACAAGAAGGCGGAACCGCCCGGTCAGGCGCGCTCGAGGAGCACCAGCACCTCGTAGTGCGAGGTCTGCGGGAACATGTCGAGCAGCCGCGCCCGCGCGGGCCGGAGCGACGGCATCGCGGCGAGGTCCTTGGCGAGCGTGGTCGCGTTGCAGCTCGAGTACAGCACGTGGTCGATCCCCGAGGTCTCCAGCCAGTGCGCCAGGTCCGCGCCGATGCCCCGCCGGGGCGGGTTCACGATCACCATCTCGGGCAGGTCGGGACCCTGCGGCCCGACGGCGAACGCCGTCGCGTCGCCCGCGGCGAAGGTGACATCCCGGAACCGGTCCGCCTGGCCGCCGTCGCGCAGCCGCTCCACGGTGCCCGACGCCGCCACGACCGCCTCGGCGCTGATCTCGATGCCCGTGACCGTGCGCCCGGGCGCGGCGCAGTGCAGGGCGAAGCCACCCACCCCGCAGTAGAGGTCCCAGAGGCTGTCGGGGTCTACCTCGTCGACCCAGGACCGCGCCTGCCGGTACAGCTCGGTGGCGACCGCCGTGTTGGTCTGGAAGAAGCTCTGCGGACGCAGGTCCAGCGTGATGTCGTCGATGCGCATCGGCAGGGTGCCGCGCTCGGTGAGCGGGATCTCGAGGTCGCCCTCCAGCACCGCGGCGTGCGCGGGCTGAATGTTCGCCGAGGCCACCGCCAGGGCCGGGAGCTCGGCCTGCAGCCACGCCAGGTGCTTGCGGATCCGGGCTATCGCCTCCTGGGAGCGCAGCACGAACCGGACCATGAGCTCGCCGTCGGGCGACAGGGTGACCAGCAGGTACTTGAGCTCCCCGCGCTGCTGGGCGCGCTTCCCCGTGCCGGAGACCTGGTAGGGCTCCAGGTTCGCGCGCGTGACGAACGCCGCGAGGGGGCCGAAGGACGCCTGGAGCGCATCGGGGTAGAGGCCGCAGTCGGTCAGGTCGACGCCGTGCCCGGCCCGGTCGAGGATGCCCAGCACCGGCTCGGCGACCGTGCCGCTGACGACCATCTTCGCCTTGTTCCGGAACGCGGACTCGACGCTGCGGACCGCGGGGAGCCAGGTGGTCCCGTCGGAGACCGGGTCGAGGAGCTCGGCGACGTGCCGCTCCTTGTCGAGCACCTGGGTGGGGTAGTCGATCTCCAGGAGGGTGCACGAGCGGCAGCGTCCGGCGTCGTAGTGAGGGCACTGCACTCCCCCATTATCCAGTGCCCGCGCACCGCCGCGGTCGGCGGCGGCGCGCGGCGGCACCGGAGAGGCGGTCAGCCCTCGTACTCGAAGTGCCAGGGCTCCTCGCGCCCGGCGCCCTGGCGGGCCCACTCCGGGTGCACCCAGCCGAACTTCGGCCCGTTGGCGGCGAGCCACTCGTACTCGGGCTGGCCGAAGCGGAAGCCGTCGTCCACAGGTACGTCCACAGCGAGCGCCCAGCCGTGGTTGGAGGTGCCGGGCGCCGCGACCTGTCCGCTGCCGAACTCGTCGAGGGCCTGGAGCTGCCAGTCGTAGGGCCGGTAGCCGTACTCGATGCGCAGCGGCTTGCCGAGCTCCTCCTCGAACGCCGCGCCGAGCTTGCCCCAGGCCTCGGCCGCGTCGCACCGGAGGTACTGGTCCTGACCCTCGGGGCCGACGCCGACCAGGCACAGGTCGGCCTGCGCGAGCCGGCCGTTGGAGTCGTCGGCGACCGCCGCGCGGGCGGCCCACGCGGCGTCCTCGAGCGCGACCCGCGCCGTCTCGCGCTGCTGGCCGAGCGCCTTCACCGAGTTCAGCTTGCTCGTGTTCACGCCGACCGCGAGCGCCGCCTCGCCCTCGGCGCGGCGGGTGGCCAGGGCCGAGCGGACGCCGTCGGGCGCGCCCACCTCGGCCGTCCAGTCGAGCGTGTACCCGGAGTCCCGCACGGAGATCTTGAGCTGGTCGGTGACCGTGGCGAGCGACGCCTTGGCCTCCTCGAGCTGCTGGGCGGCGCTCTCGGCCTGGTCGGCGTCCGACTGGGCCTGCGCCTGGGCGTCCTCGCGGTCCTGCTGCCACTGCCGGTAGGAGGCCTGAACGTCCTTGATGGCCGCGACGAGCGTGGTCGAGGTGGTGCTCATGGACATCGACCACTCGGTGGCCGCAGCCTCCAGGGCGTCGATGTCCTCGGGCGCGTCGAGGCCCGGGGCGCCGGCCTCGGGGATCGACGGCGCCTCCTGCGCGCTGAGCTCCTTGGCCTGGGTGACGTGCGCGGCAAGGGCGGTGCGCACGGCGTCGTCGGCCACCCGGCCCTCGGAGGCCGCGAGCGCCTTCTCCGCCTTCGCGATCTGCTCGGCCAGCCCCTCCTGGGCCGCGCGTCCTTCGTCGACCGCCTGCACGACGTCGGCGCGTGCGCTGCTGAGCTGCTCCAGGTCGCGCTCGGTGCCGACATGGACGAGCGCGAACGCGATGCTGCCGATCAGCGCGGCCGCGGCGGCGATGAGAAAGACGAACAGCGGTCGCATGGAGCCGCCGTCGGGCCGCCCACCCGCGCCGCGCGGCGGGACGATGTCCGATCTACCCGACGACATGTCGGATGTCGGCGCGGACCGTGCGGGCTTCGGCGCGTCCGCGAGGGCTGGTTCGGGCGAGGGCCCGGAGGATGTGGACGGCTCCACGTTGAGGGGCATGGCCCGCAGTTTGGCGAATCTCGGACGCGGGCGCTAGTTGCCTGCCCGCTCGGCGAGATTCTTCAGCTTGTCGACGTACGCGGCCATCTGGTCGCCCTGCCAGTCGGGGATGTTGGTGTTGCCCGCGTAGAGCCCGACGGACCGGTCGGTGAGCTCGCGCAGGATGTCCGCGTGACCGGCGTGCCGGGCGGTCTCGTCGGTGACGTGCACGATGATCCGGAACAGCGTGACCTCGCCGTTCTTCCACCACGGCACGCGCCCGACGGTGCCCAGCGGGAGGGTGTCGATGGTCTCGTCGCAGAACGCCCAGCCCCGCCGGTAGAGGTCCACGACGGAGGCGACGGACTCGTCCTCGGTCGCGTACCAGTCGGCCTGCGGGTCCGTCTCGAAGATCTCGTCGGGGACGAGCTCGCCCGGGTTGGGCCACGCCCGCCCGAACACCGGCCCGAGGTAGCCGATCTCGGTGTTGGCGCAGTGCTTGACGATACCCAGCAGGTTGTTGCCGGAGGGCACCAGGGGCCAGCGCGCCTGCTTCTCCGTGAGGCCCTCGAGCTTCCACACGAGGGCCTCACGGGTCTCCTGGAGGTACTTCTTCAGGATCTGCTTCTGTTCGAGCTCGACGTCGTGCGCGGTCTGTGACATGGGGACAGTGTGTCCCCCGTCACCGACATTCACCGAGCGTTTTGCACCTGGGCGGCCGGCACACGGACCCGGCGCGGGCGCACGCGTCCCTTCGGCCTGCGGCGCAGCCACCACTCCGCGAACAGGAGGTTGACGATCCACGACACCCACGCGGACGCGGCGGCGGCACCCGCGATCTCCGGGGCGCCGAACCCGATGTCCGGGTCGCCGAGCGCCCCGGGGACGTAGATGGCGATGAGCACGGGCGCCCAGAACCGGTTGGTGATGATCGAGAACGCGAGCGCCGTGCTGCGGACCATCCACTCCCGGTGGTCACCGAACCGGCGCTGCCGCACGGCGCGGTAGCCGAGCAGGGTGAAGGTCAGGAACAGCACGCCCATCATGGTGTTCGCCACCTGCTGGCTCACGCCCGCGCTCGGGAACTGCGCGGTGACCAGGGCCGCGACGCCGGTCACGAGCGCGGTGACCACGTAGATGCGACCGCTCCACCGGTGCACGCGCGGGTGATGGGCCCGCAGCCACGGCCAGAGCTGCAGCACCGCGGCGCTCAGCATGACCGACCCCGCGAAGATGTGCGTCACCAGGGCCGGGTAGAACGCCGGGCCGCGGTCGGTCGGGACGAGCGACTTCGCCGGGTCCAGGCCCACGTACCGCGGCAGGGCCGTCGCCAGGAGCACCGCGGTGACCACGGCCAGGGGTGCGATCCAGGGCCGGCGCCACCAGCGGACCGCCCGGGTCTGCTCAGCGCCGGGCACGGAACGCCACCCCCGCCGCCACGGCGAACACGAGCCCGAGGCCCACGCACCAGGTGATCGCCAGCGCGGCGACGTCGCCCGGGTCGGTGACCCCACCGCCGGGGGCGTCGCCCACGAGGAGCCCGCGCACCGTCTCGATCACCGGCGTCACCGGCTGGTGCTCCGCGAACCCGCGCAGCCAGCCCGGCAGCGTGTCGACAGGCACGAACGCGCTGGACACGTAGGGCAGGAACATCACGAAGAACGAGAAGCCGCCGGCGGCGTCGGGCGAACGGACCAGCACGCCCACGAACGTGGCGAGCCACGTGATCCAGCCGACCCACAGCAGGATCATCCCCACCGCGGCGAGCCACTCCAGGGCAGTGGCCTCGGGCCGGAACCCGAGCAGGATGGCGACGCCGAAGACGACCGCGGTGGTGGCCAGGTTCTTCACCAGGCTCGCCACCACGTGCCCGGACAGCACGGTCCAGGAGCTCACGGGCATCGACCGGAGCCGGTCGACCATGCCGCCGGACATGTCGCGCTCGACCGCTAGTGCCGTGTTCGCCGCGCCGAAGCCGGCGGCCAGCAGAATCACGCCGGGGGTCACGTAGTTGATGTAGTCCGTGCCGGTGTCGAGGGCCCCGCCGAACACGAGGACGAACATCAGCAGGATGATCACAGGCAGCACCACCGCGGTGATCATGGCGTCCGCGTCCCGCGAGACGAGGCGCAGGCCGCGGGTGGTCATGGTCGAGACGTCGCTCAGCACGTGGCTCATGCCGCCACCCCCGTCGTCCGGGCCGGCTGCTCGTGGTCGGCGTGACCGGCGTGCCCGGTCAGGGTGAGGAAGACGTCGTCGAGGCTCGGCGCGCGCACCTCCCAGTGCTCGGGCGCCACGCCGGCGTCGTCGACCACGGACAGCACGGAGCGCACGTGCGCGACCGAGCCGTCGGTGGGTACGCGCACCCGGGCGCCGTCGACCGTGGCGCCCGCGAGCGCGGGAGCG
Organism: Promicromonospora sp. NPDC060204; assembly: GCF_042728455.1. Lineage (NCBI taxonomy): Bacteria > Bacillati > Actinomycetota > Actinomycetes > Micrococcales > Promicromonosporaceae > Promicromonospora > Promicromonospora sp. NPDC060204. Next base: position 14,559 of record NZ_JBHWZO010000088.1, on the reverse strand, counting down.
ACCCGCTCGACGTCGGACGCGGCGGCGAAGGTGAGCTCGACGCCCGCCTCGCCCACCTCGCGCTTGAGCTGGGCCGGCGTGCCGTCGGCGACGATCCGGCCGCCGTCCACGAGCGCGACCCGCTGGGCGAGGCGGTCGGCCTCCTCCAGGTACTGGGTGGTCAGCAGCACGCTGGTGCCGTCGGCGACCACGCTCCGGACCACGTCCCACAGCGCCTGCCGCGACCGGGGGTCGAGCCCCGTGGTGGGCTCGTCGAGGAACATCACGCGGGGCCGCGTGAGCAGGCCCGCGGCGAGGTCGAGCCGGCGTCGCATGCCGCCCGACCAGGTGCCGACGTGCCGGTTCGCGGCGTCGGCCAGGTCGAACGCCGTGAGCAGCTCGTCCACCCGGTCCCGCGCGACGCGGCGGGGCAGGTGGGCGAGCCGGCCCATCATCGTGAGGTTCTCGGCGCCCGACAGCTTGTCGTCGACGGCGACCTGCTGCCCCGTGAGGCTGATGATCTCGCGCACGCGCCGCGCGTCCCGCACCACGTCGAACCCGCCGACCGTGGCGCGGCCCGCGTCCGGCTTCAGCAGCGTGGACAGGATGCGGACGGTGGTGGTCTTGCCTGCCCCGTTGGGGCCCAGCAGCGCGAGCACCGCACCCTCCTGGAGCTCCAGGTCGAGCCCGTCCAGGACGGGCGGGCTCGTCGAGCCCCTTCTCGCGAAGGACTTGCCCAGTCCCTCGGCCGTGACGATCGCAGTCATGGTCCCTCTCCGATCCGGTTACTGTTTATGGCCTACGCGTTTTAGTGTGGGGCGTAAACAGTATGCGGTCAAGAGAGTTTCAGGTCGGATCTCGCGACGCGGCAGGGGAGGATGGAGCCGATGCACACCGACGACACGTCCGAAGCCGCCGGGCGCCCGCACGGACCGGCCGACCAGCCACAGGACAGGCCGGCGGGTGAGCTGCCCGCCGCCGTGCAGCGCCTGTGGGGTGCCCCCGCGCCGCGGCGGCGCGGGCCCAAGCCCGCGCTGTCGGTCGCGCAGATCGTGCAGGCAGCGATGGACCTGGCGGACACCGAAGGACTCGCCGCCGTGTCGATGGCCCGCGTCGCGGACGCCGTCGGGTACACGCCGATGGCCCTGTACCGGCACGTGTCCAGCAAGGAGGAGCTGCTGGCCATGATGGCGGACGCCGTGGCAGCCGACCTGCCGGAGCTCCCCGTCGACGGCGGCTGGCGCGCCGGGCTCGAGGCCTGGACCCGGGCCCAGATCGCCCTGGGTGTGAGACGGCCGTGGATGATGGACCTGCCGCTGACCGCCGCACCTCCGGGGCCGAACCGGGTGCGCTGGATCGACCAGGCGTTCGGGGTTCTGCGCCCCGTCGACCTGCCGGCGGACGAGAAGCTCGCCGTCGTCGGCCTGCTCGCGCAGCACGTCCTGGGCGAGATCCGGGTGCACGTCGAGTCCCGCCGTGCAGCGGCCGACCAGGTGCGCCGTGAGGCGGGGCTGCCGGACGGAACCCCCGAGTCCGAGCTCGACCCCGACGCGCTCGATGCGGCCAGCCCTTACGCCGACTTCGAGACCGTGCTCACCCGATACGCCGACCCTGCGACGTACCCGAATCTGTTCGAGGCCTTCGCGGCCTGGCCCGGGACGACGCTGACCGCTCCGTCAGACGACGACATCGCCTTCGGGATCGCGACGGTGCTCGACGGCGTCGAGGCGTACCTCCGACGCCGGGGCGCGATCAGCGATGCCGCGTCCTGAGACCCCCGCCATGCAACCGCACCGGTCCTGGCGCGACCACAGGCAGCGGATTTCGGACGTCGTGCACAGGTAGGCGGCCGACCGGCGCGGAGTGTCGGTGACGTGAGTCAGAGTGGTGCCGTGACCACTGACCACGTGACAGAGACCAGGACGGCGGCGGACGACGACGCCGCCCCGGCCGCGCGCTGCTTCGGCGACGGCGACCCGCTCTACTCCGCCTACCACGACGACGAGTGGGGCGTACCCGTGCACGGCGAGCCGGCCCTGCTGGAGCGCATCGCCCTGGAGGGCTTCCAGTCCGGGCTCTCCTGGATCACCGTGCTGCGCAAGCGCCCGGCGTTCCGCGAGGTCTTCGACGGCTTCGACCCGGAACGCGTCGCGGCGTTCGGGCCGGACGACGTCGAGCGCCTGCTCGGCGACGCCCGCATCATCCGGAACCGCATGAAGATCGAGGCCACCGTCGACAACGCGCGCGCGGTGGTCGCGCTGCACGACTCCGGGCGCACTCTCGACGAGCTGATCTGGTCGTTCGCCCCGGACCCGGCCCTCCAGGTGCGGCACGCCACGTTCGGCGACGTGCCGGCGTGGACGGCGGAGTCCAAGGCCCTGAGCAAGGCGCTCAAGAAGGAGGGCTTCCGGTTCATCGGCCCCACCACGGCGTACGCGGCCATGCAGGCGTGCGGCCTGGTGGACGACCACCTGGCGACGTGCCCGGTGGTGCTCAGCCGGGCACGTGCCGTGGACGCCGGGTCGGCCGGGTCGGCCGGGTCGGCCGGCTGAGGGTCACAGGTCGGCGCACGGCTCCACGACAGGAAGCACGGCGTCGCGCACCCACGCGGCGAGGGACGTGCCCGGCGGCCGCAGGATCACGGTGTCCACGCCGTGCACGGCGAAGCCCCGCATCTCCTCGACGAAGGCGGCGGTGTCGTCCGGGCCGATCGGGCGCCCGCGGTGCAGCATCGTGACGCGGATGGTCGCGGGGTCACGCCCGACGTCGTCGCAGTGCCGGTGCAGCACGTCGAGCAGGTGGCGCAGCCGCTCCGGCGTCTCGGCGAACAGGTTGCACGCGTCCGCGTACTGCGCCACGAGCCGGAGGGTCTTCCGCTCGCCGGAACCGCCGATCATGATCTCCGGACCCGACAGCGGCGGCGGCGAGCACAGCGTCTCGGCGAGCTGGAAGTGCTTGCCCTCGAACGGGCCGTTCTCCTGCGGGTCGTACATCTGCCGGGCGATCCGGACGGTCTCCTCGAGCATCTCGAACCGCTCCTTGACCGGCGGGAACGGCACGCCGAGCGCCGCGTGCTCCTTGTCGTACCAGGCGGCGCCGATGCCGTAGGTCGCGCGCCCGCCCGAGACCACGTCGAGCGACGCCACGATCTTGGCCAGCAGCCCCGGGTACCGGTACGTCACGCCGGTGACCAGGGCGCCGAGCTGCGCCCGCTCGGTGACGCCGGCCAGGTAGCCCAGCGTCGTGTACGCCTCCAGCATCGGGTCCGACGCCGGGAAGCCCTGGTGCTCCATCTGGAAGTAGTGGTCCATCACGGAGATCCACGAGACGCCGCCGTCGTCGGCGTACCGGGCGGCGTCCGCCAGCTCGGTCCGCATCCGGGCGGGCTCCATCGAGTCGAAACGCATGAAGTGGGTGCCGATTCGCATGCCTCGATCCTCCTCCGCGGGCGCGGGGCGTCAAGCGCGGGGCGTGGAGCGTGGAGCGTCAGACGCCGGTGGGGGCCAGCTCCTCCGCGCGGCCCAGGACGCACGCCACGAGCCAGGTGATCGACTCGGCCGTCTCCCGCGGGGACGCCGTCGGCTGCATGACGTGGCTCAGCGCGGACCGCACCACGATGTCGATGACCGCCGCGATCCGCTCCGGCCCCAGGTCGATCTCGTACTGGTCCACGCGGTCCTGGACGACCACCTTCACGGTGCCGAGCAGCGCCTCCGAGTGCGTGGTGAGCAGCGGTAGCAGCTCGGTGTCGGCACCGTGGGTCGCCGAGACCACCGCGCGCAGCAGCGCGTTCCCCTCGGCGAACGTGAGCGTGCTCTCCACCGCGTCGCGGATCGCGGGCAGCAGGTCGTCAGGATGCCGGTCGAAGGCCTCGGCGATCCGGAAGATGAACTGCGCGGACTCGGTGAGCACCATCGCCTCGGCCAGGTCGTCGCGGCTACCGACGGCGTTGTAGACCGTCTGGCGGCTCACGCCGGCCTCGGTCGCGAGGCGGCCCATCGTCACCTTGGACCAGCCGTCGGCACAGGTCAGACGCGTGGCAGCACCGATGATCCGATTCCGGTTGGAGATCGGGTCGTCGTCGTTCCCGGCGGTCGCCTCGGCCATGGCCCGATCCTAGGCAACGGGTGAACTTTCGGGCCGATCGGGCGTCCCCGACACGACATATTTCACCCGCTCTTCATTTCGCCCTGCGGAGCGGCGGCCCGGTGCGGCTCCGCCACCCCCTGCGCCGGTAACCCCCTAGAGTGGCGGGCATGGACCAAGAGGAACGCCTGGCAGTCTTCATCGACTACGAGAACCTGGCGCTCGGCGCCCGGGAGCACCTGGGCGGGATGCAGTTCGACTTCGGCCCGATCGCCGACGCGCTCGCCGTGCGTGGCCGGGTGGTCGCGCGCCGGGCGTACGCCGACTGGTCGTACTTCGACGAGGACCGGCGCATGCTCACGCGCCACCAGGTCGAGCTCATCGAGATGACGCAGCGCATGGGGGCCTCCCGCAAGAACGCCGCCGACATCAAGATGGTGGTCGACGCCATCGAGATGGCCTTCGAGCGCGACTACATCTCCACGTTCGTCATGTGCACGGGCGACAGCGACTTCTCGCCGCTGGTCCACAAGCTGCGCGAGCTGAACAAGCGCGTCATCGGCGTGGGCGTCGAGAAGTCGACGTCGCGCCTGCTGCCGGCCGCGTGCGACGAGTTCCTCTTCTACGACCGCCTCGAGGGCGTCGAGGTGCCCGACGAGGACCAGGGCGCCCCCGCCCCGAAGCGCGGCTCGCGCACCCGCAAGACGAGCACGACGGAGCGCGCCGCCGCGCAGAAGGCGCCCGCCGCCTCGCGCCGCGCCAAGGCCGCCGAGGCGGTCGCGGAGGCCGTCGCCGGCGCGACGTCGCCCGAGGCCGCGGCCGAGCCGGAGGCGACGGCCGAGCCCGAGGCGAAGCCCGCGACCCGCCGGCGCAAGAAGGCGGAGCCCGCGCCGGCCCCCGTCGACGTCGCACCCGAGGCCGAGCCGGACGTCGACGTCACCGAGCAGGACGACGCCCCGGCTTCGGACGACGTGCCCATGGAGGTGCGCGTGGCGCAGACCCTCGGCGACCTCCAGTCCTCGACCAGCGGCCCCGTCACGGCGTCCGCCCTCAAGCGGACGCTGCTGCGCAAGGACGCCACCTTCAGCGAGTCGGACTACGGCTTCCGCACGTTCGGCGAGTTCCTGCGGTTCCTCGCGGACCGCGGGTTCGTCGTGCTGGCGCCGGGCCCGTCCGCGGGCGACCCCGAGGTGTCGCTGCCGGAGCAGGGCGACACCGACGCGGCGTTCGCGTTGCTGCGTGACGTGGTGCAGGAGTCGGGCGGCTCGGCCGCCCTGTCGGGGCTGAAGAACGCCGTGCGCAAGCGCCGCCCGGACTTCTCCGAGAAGGCGCTCGGCTTCCGCGGGTTCCTCCAGTTCGCGAAGGCGGCGGAGGCGGCGGGCACGGTGTCGCTGGCCTGGGACGACGACGCGGACGACTACCTGGTGACCGCCACCTCCTGAGCCTGCACGGGGCCTAGGCCCCGTCCCCGTCGTCGAGCACGCCCGGCACGGTCGCGAGGCGGCGGGCGAGCTCGTCCCCGTCCCGGCCCGCGACGGTCGGCACCCGCTCGGCGGAAGGCCCCGGCGTGGAGCCGGGCGCCGTCGTCGGGCCGGCGTGCGACCCGCTCCCGGCGTGCGACCCGTTCCCCACGTGCGGGGCGTTCCCGGCGAGCACCTGCTGGCCGCCGGTGAGCTGCCGGATCGCGACGACCCGCACCCGGTCGGGGCGGCGACGCGCGACGTCCTCGTAGATCTCGACGTCGTGCTGGCCGTCGTCACCGATGAGCACCCAGCGCACGTGCGGGAACCACGACATGAGCAGGTCGAGGCTCGCCCGCTTGTGCGCCTGGCCGCTGCGGAACCACCCGGTGAGGGTCGGCCCCCAGTCGGTCAGCAGCAGCGGGCCCGGCGGGTAGGCGTGCCGCGAGAGGAACGCACGCAGGGTGCCGGCGGTGTTCCACGCGCCGGTCGAGAGGTAGAAGAAGGGCGCGTCCGGGTGTGTCCGCTGGAGCGTGCGGTACAGCTCGGGCATGCCCGGCACGGCGCGCCGGGCGCTGGAGTGCCGCACGAACGTGTTCCACGCCGCGAGCAGCGGCCGGGGCACGGCGGTCACCATGGTCGTGTCGTCGATGTCGCTGACCACGCCGGTCCGCGGGCGCCCGTCGAGCACCCGGAGCGGGGCCTCGGCCTCGGCCGGTTCCGGCCCGTCGAGGCAGGTCAGCAGGGCGGTGTGCCAGCCGTCGGACAGCGGGACGTCCACCGGGTGCTCGACGTCGACGTAGCCGGCCCGGTCGCTCGTCACCTCGGACGTGCCGCCGCCTACCTGGAGCCGCACCCTGCGGTGGGGCGCCGGCACGGTGAGGAAGTGCCGGAACCCGCGCCGTCCGGCCCGCAGGGCGTCGCGGTTCGGGGTGCCGGGCCGCTGCGGGGAGAGCACCACACGGGCGAGCACCCGGACCTTGTCCGGCGTGCCGTACCCGGCGTAGGCCTCCAGCCGGGGGCGCCAGCCCGCACGGACCAGCACCCACCCCGCCGCGGCGTAGAGGTGGTCCTCCACGACCGCGGCGAGGTGCGGGCGCTGCGAAGGGTGCGGGGTAGGAGTGGCCATCACCCGATTGTTGCCTACTACTGACCGCCCATGCCCGTGGTCGCGACACCCTGGACGATGCGGCGCTGGAACAGCATGAACACCACGAGCAGGGGCAGTGCCGCGATCATCGCGGACGCCATGTTCTGCGCGAACTGCACGCCGTAGGCGTTCTTCACGGTGGACAGGCCGACCGGCAGCGTCATGAACTGAGGGTCGGTGGTGACGATGAACGGCCACAGGAAGTTGTTCCACGCCCCGATGAACACGAAGATCGCCACGGCCACCAGGATCGACCGCGAGAGCGGCAGCACGATGGTCCAGAACAGCCGCCAGGTGCCCGCCCCGTCGATGCGGGCGGCGTCGAGCAGCTCGCTGGGGATGGCGTCGAAGAAGCGCTTGAGGATGAACACCATCACGGGCGCCACGACCTGCGGCAGCACGATGCCCGCGAACGTGTCCACGAGGCCCATGACCTGCATCTGCCGGAAGAGCGGCACGATGAGGATCTGCCCGGGCATCATGATCGACGCGATGGTGAGCCACTGGAGCAGGCTCCGGCCCTTGAACACCGTCTGCGAGAACGCGAAGGCGGCCATCGCGGAGATCAGCACGGTCAGGATCGTGACCAGCCCGGCGACGACGAGGCTGTTCCACATCCAGATGAGCAGGTCGCTGTTGCTGAGCACCTGCTGGTAGGCGTCGAGCGTCCAGCCCATGGTGGGCCACCACGACGCCGGCAGCGCGGCCTCGGCCTCGTGCTTGAAGCTGGTGACGGCGCCCCAGGCCACGGGGAGCAGCCAGAGGGCGGCGAGGACGACGAGGGCGGCGAGGGCACCGACGCGCACCCACGGCGAGGGCCCGATCGTCAGCTTGGTGAGGGCCCGGTTCTCGGCGCGCTCCAGCTGCGCCTTGGTCCGGCGGTCGGCGACCAGTTCGGCGACGGACACGTCAGGCCTCCTTCCTGGACGGCAGGAGCCGCACCAGCGCGAACACGAGAATCAGAGCGAAGAACACGTACGAGATCGCGGAGGCGTACCCGAGCCGGTAGTTCGTGAAACCGGTGTCGTAGACGTACTCCAGGATCGGTCGCGTGCTGCCGTTCGGGCCGCCCGCGGTGAGCAGGTAGATCTGGTCGAACACCTTGAGCGACGCGAGGAGCTGCAGCACCACGATGACGCCGGTGATGTTGCGCAGCTGCGGCAGGGTGATGGAGAAGAGCCGGCGCCAGCCGCCCGCGCCGTCGATGGTCGCGGCCTCGTACTGCTGCTGGGGGATCCCCTGCAGGGCAGCCAGGTAGAGCAGGAAGTTGAACCCGACGGTCCACCAGACGGTGACGGCGGCGATGGAGAACATCGCCACGTTCTCGTCGGTGAGCCAGCCCACGGGCTGGAGCCCGAGCGCGGCGAACCACGTGTCGAGCAGGCCGATGTCGGGCTGGAACAGCCAGCTGCTCAGCGCGGACACGACAGCGCTGGTCAGCAGGTACGGCGCGAAGAACGACATGCGCCACACCCACTGGCCGGGCAGGCCGGTGTGCACGAGCAGCGCCATCACCAGGGCGACGACCACCAGCGGGACGGTGCTGAGCACCGTGAACCAGACGGTGTGCCACAGCGTCTGCCAGACCTGGGGGTCGCTGAAGGCCTCGGCGTAGTTGGCGAAGCCGATGAACTCGGAACCGGTGCCCGTGAGGCTCTGGTTCGTGAAGCTCATCCACAGGCCGTACAGCGTCGGCAGCAGCAGGAACAGGCCGGTCGCCACCGCGAACGGTGCGACGAACAGGTAGCCGGACTTGTCCCGCGCGCGCAGGGACTTGCCCGTCGAGGCGGTGCGGGTACCGGACCCGGACCGCCCGGTGGATTTCCGCGAGTCGGGCAGGGCCCGCCCGGGGGGCGCCGTGACGCCGGCGTTCGAGACAGTCATCGTCGTCCTCTCGATCAGGCGGGGTTGGGCTGGGAGAGGAACCGGTCCATCTCGCTCAGCATGCGGGTCACGGCGGTGCGCGCCGGGGCCTTGCCGGCCAGGGTGTCCGTCATGGCGTCGGCCATGCGCGTCTGGAAGTCGCTGCCGCCGCCGGTGAACCAGGCGTCGGGGTCGAAGACGGCGACCTCGGCCGCGGGCGCGTAGTCGCGCTGCGGGGTGAGCTCCTGGTACGCGGGCTCCTGCACGATGGGCTGGTAGGCCGGGATGTGTCCGGCCGAGGCCCAGGTCAGGCCCTCCTTGAGGAGGCCCGCGAGCACGCGGTAGGTCGCCTCGCGCTTGGCCGGGTTCGGCGTGCCCTGCTTGGGCAGGACGAACGCGTGCGAGTCGGCGTAGTTGGCCGGGGTGTCGAAGATCGCCGGGAACTGCGTGGCCCCGACGTCGGGGTTGGCGCCCTGGAACATCGGCAGGTCCCACTCGCCGGCGAACATCAGCCCGGTGCGGTTCGACATGAAGCGGCCGGACGCGGCGTTGCCGTCCTGGTTCTTCGCGGCGACCTTGCCGTCGACCATCGCCTGGAGGAACTCGAAGACCTCGGCCGCGGCCTCCTCGTCGAGCGCGGCGGGGCGGCCCGGCGTGAGCTCGTAGCCGCCACCGTTCTGGGAGTACAGGCCCCAGAACATGCGCCAGCAGCCCGCGGGGTCGCGCTGGTAGCCCCAGCTGACGCCCGTCTCGCCCGTGACCTCGGCCATCGCACGCCCGGCCTCCAGGAAGCGGTCGGCGCCGGCGACGGCCGCCAGGTCCAGCTTCCCGTCGGCGCCCGCGAGCCCGGCCTGCTGGACGATGTCGGGGTTGTGGAACGCGATGTACGGGTGCGTGTCCAGCGGCAGGGCGTAGAGCTGGCCCTCGAACTGGGCCTTCTGCCACACCGCCGGGGCGAAGTCGGCCTCGGTGATCCCCAGCTCGGCGAGCGCGTCGAGGTCGAACGGCTCCAGGAGCCCGCCCGGCGCGTACCCGGCCAGCCGCGACATGTGCATGACGGCGGCCTCCGGCGGTCGCCCGCCGGACGAGGCCATCGCCAGCTTCGTGTAGTACGGCGGCCCCCAGGCGAGGGTCGTGGTCTCGACGCCGATGTCCGGGTTGGCCGCGGCGACCACACCCGCCATCTTCTGCATGAGGGCGCCGTCACCGCCGGAGAAGAGGTCCCAGACCATCACCGAGGTCTTGCCCGCGCCGGAGGCGCTGGGGGTGGCGCAGCCCGCGAGCGCGCCACCGAGCGCGACCCCGCCGGCCCCGACGAGGGCCGCGCGGAGCAGATCTCGTCTGCTCAGCCCTCCGGAACTACCCACGAGACTGCGGGTTCTCGACGCAGCCACGGGGCTTCCTTGGCCCGGGATGCCACGTCCTCGTACTACGGTCATCATCGACCTCCAATGGTGCAACGTTGCGCTCCAACGTTGGATCACGATGGACTAGGACGGGCGTCCAGTCAAGAGGGCACATGGTGGAAGGAAGTGAAGGCTTGGCCGAGCAAGCGGGTCGACGGGTAGGGATCAAGGAGGTGGCCGCGGCAGCGGGCGTCTCGTGGAAGACCGTCTCCAACGTCGTCAACGACACGGGCCGGGTGGGGGACGTCACGCGGGCCCGGGTGGAGGCGGTGATCGCCGAGCTGGGCTACCGGCCCAACCTGGCCGGCCGGCAGCTCCGGCGGGGCCGCACCAACACGCTCGCCCTCGCGGTGCCCTGGGTGCACGCGCCGTACTTCTCGGTGCTGGCGCACGAGGTGATCGACGTCGGGAGCGCCCGCGGCTACCGCGTGCTCATCGAGGAGACGAGGTCCTCGCGCGACACCGAGCTGGAGGTGGCGCGCGGCTTCGACGTGCAGGCGATCGACGGCATCATCTTCTCGCCGCTGGAGCTGACCCCCGCCGAGATCGACGAGGTCCGCGGCCCCGTGCCCCTGGTGCTGCTGGGCGAACGGGCCGACCCGGACCCCACGCGCGAGCGGCGGACGGACCACGTGAGCATCGACAACGTCGACGCCGCGGCGCAGGTCACGCAGCACCTGCTCGACACGGGGCGGCGCCGGCTGGCGTTCCTCGGCGCCGAGCCGCGCGGCGCGGGCCGGACCGGGGCGCAGCGCGTGCAGGGCTACTTCGACGCCCACGCGGCGGCCGGCCTGGAGGTCGACGAGCGCTGGGTGCTCCAGTGCCCGCAGTTCTCCCGGCCGTCCGGCGCCGCCACGATCGAGTCGGTCCTGGCGCGGATCGACCAGATCGACGGGATCGTGTGCGCCAACGACGAGCTCGCCCTCGGCGCGCTGCACGCCCTGCGCCTCAACGGCGTGCGGGTGCCCGACGACGTGGCCGTGACCGGCTGGGACAACACCGAGGACGGCCGGTTCTCGAACCCGACGCTGACGACGGTGGCGCCGGACCTGCGCGCCATCGCGGAGACCGCGGTGGACCGCATCATCGCCCAGCTCGAGAAGCCCGGTGTCGACCCGGTCGACGAGGTCGTGCCGTACCGCCTGCTGGTCCGCGAGAGCAGCCGCGTCTGACCAGGTGACGGCGCCGGCGCGGGCGCTCCGCGGGCCGGCCGGCCGCCCGCCGACGGACCCGCCCGGCCGCCGTCCACGGGTGAGGCGGTTGATACAACGTTGCATTTCTGTCGGAAGACGTGTTGAATCGCCGCGCACCTGTCGTAGACGCAATGGAGCAGCTGATGACTTTCCTCGACCGCTTCTCGCCCGAGGGGGCGCCGACGGCGACCGCCGTCCCGCGCCCCGAGTACCCGCGGCCCCAGATGGTCCGGGACCACTGGCTCAACCTCAACGGATCCTGGCAGTTCGAGATCGACCCGGGTGACTCCGGGCTCGAACGGGGTCTTGTCGAGCGGCCGCTCCAGGACGAGATCACCGTGCCCTTCGCCCCGGAGTCCGAGCTCTCCGGGATCGAGAACACCGACTTCCTCGAGGCGGTCTGGTACCGCCGCGAGATCACCGTGCCCGCGGACTGGTCCGCCGTCGGCGAGGACCCCCACGTGCTGCTGCACTTCGGGGCCGTGGACCACGACGCGACCGTGTGGGTCGACGGCACCGAGGTCGTGCGGCACCGCGGCGGGTTCACCCCGTTCGTGGCCGACCTGCACGGCATCGCCGCCCCCGGCGACACGGTCACCGTCGTCGTCCGGGCCCGGGACACCCGCCACGGGCCGCAGGCCCGCGGCAAGCAGTCCAACCGGTACGCCAACTTCGAGTGCAACTACACGCGCACCACGGGGATCTGGCAGACGGTGTGGCTGGAGCCCGTGCCGGCCACGCACGTGCGCCGCCCGCGGATCACGCCCGACCTGTCGAGCTCCGCGTTCGACGTCGTCGTGCCGCTGTCCGCGAACCGCCGGGGCCACACGGTCTCGGTCACGGTGACCGACGCCGACGGCGAGGTCGCGAGCGCCACCGCTCGCGCCGACCTCGACCTGGCCCCCGCGCTGCGCGTAGTCGTCCCGGCGGACCGCGTGCGCACCTGGGGCACGGAGGACCCGCACCTGTACGGGGTGGACATCGAGCTGCGCGACGCCTCCGGCGCCGTCGTGGACACGGTGCGCTCGTACGCGGGCCTGCGGTCCGTCTCGATCGACGGCCAGGCGATCAAGATCAACGGCGAGCACGTCTTCCAGCGGCTGGTCCTGGACCAGGGCTACTGGCCGGAGTCGCTCATGACGGCGCCGTCCGACGCCGCGCTGGTGCGCGACATCGAGCTGGGCCTGGAGGCCGGGTTCAACGGCGCACGCCTGCACCAGAAGGTCTTCGAGGAGCGCTACCTGTTCCACGCGGACCGCCTGGGCTACCTGGTGTGGGGCGAGTTCGGCGACTGGGGCGTCAGCGGTTACGGCACCCCGCAGGACGGCCAGCGGCAGACGACGTCGTTCGTCGCCGAGTGGCTGGAGGCGCTGCAGCGGGACCACAACCACCCGTCGATCATCGGCTGGTGCCCGCTCAACGAGACGCACCAGGACCTGCACGACCGCATCACGCAGCTCGACGACGTGACGCGCGCCATGTGGCTCGCCACGAAGGTGGCGGACCCGTCGCGACCGGTGCTGGACGCCAGCGGCTACTCGCACCGGGTGCTCGAGACGGACGTCTGGGACTCGCACCTGTACGAGCAGGACCCGGCCAAGTTCACCGAGCTGGTCGGCGGCCTCGCCGAGGGCAAGCCGTACGGCAACGAGCGGGACAACGGCACGCCGATCTCGCAGCCGTACAACGGGCAGCCCTACTTCGTCAGCGAGTACGGCGGCATCTGGTGGAACCCGGAGACCGCGGCCAGCGCATCGGGCAGCTCGCCCGACTCGTGGGGCTACGGCCAGCGCGTCGTGGACGAGGAGGAGTTCCACACCCGGTTCGCCGGCCTCACGGACCCGCTGCTCGACGACCCGCTGATGTTCGGCTACTGCTACACGCAGCTCACGGACGTGTTCCAGGAGGAGAACGGCATCTACCGGTTCGACCGGAGCGTCAAGCTCGACGTCGACCGTGTGCGCGCCGTGCAGGTGCGCCCGGCCGCCTTCGAGAAGGGCGCTGACGGCGACGCCTGACCGTCCCGCCACGCGTGTCAGACGTACAGGTCACCCGGGTGACCTGTACGTCTGACTCGTCTACCGGACTGTGCACCTTGTAGGTCTCTTTAGTATTTTTCACCACATAACACCCAGACCACAGCGGCCCTTGAGGGGTGCACAATAGGCCGGTGACGTACCGGTTCCTCAAGCTCATCCTCTCGATCCTCGTGCTCGTGCTCCTGCGCCCGCGCGTGACTGGGCTGCAGAACATCCCGAAGCGTGGCGCCGTGATCCTCGCGAGCAACCACCTGTCGTTCATCGACTCCCTGCTCATCCCGATCATGGCCCCGCGGCACGTCGCGTTCCTGGCCAAGGCCGAGTACTGGACCGGCAAGGGCATCAAGGGCCGCCTGTCCCGCTGGTTCTTCACCAAGATGGGCGACATCCCGGTGCAGCGGGACGACCCGCGCGCCGGGCAGCGCTCCCTGGAGGACGCCCTGGCGGTGCTGCAGCGCGGCGGTGCGTTCGGCATCTACCCCGAGGGCACCCGCTCCCGGGACGGCAAGCTGCACAAGGGGCACACCGGCGTCGCGTGGCTCGCCCTGACCGGCAAGGCCCCCGTGGTCCCGGTCGCGCTGCTCGGCACGGACAAGGTGAAGCCCATCGGCAAGATGCCGCGGTTCGCCCGGGTCGAGCTGCACTTCGGCACGCCGATCGACCCCTCGCGCCAGATCGCGGCCGGCACCAAGCCCGCGCAGGCGCGGCGCGAGCTGACCGAGCAGGTCATGCAGTCCATCCAGGCGATGAGCGGCCAGGAGCGTGCCGAGTGAGCGCGGCCTGAGCACGTCGTCGGGCCCGGGCCGGGCGACCGGCCCCCGCCGGTCGTTCGGCCTGGGCGGGCGGGGCCCCTGGCTCGGGCTGGTCGCCAGCGTGGTGGCGCTGGGCGCGGTCGAGGTGCTCGTGCTGCACCTCGTCGCCGGCGCCCTGCTCCCCGCGCCCGTGGCGCTGGCCGTCGACGTCGTCACCGGGGTGCTCACGGGCGCCCTCGTGGTCCTCTTCGTCTCACCCCTGTGGTCGCGGCACCGCGTGTCCGACGGCGTGGCCCGGTTCCGGCTGGGCTGGCTCGGCGCGGTCGACGTCGCGGCCTGCGACGTCGTCTCCGCGACTCCGTACCGGCCCACCGCGGTCCGTCCCCTGGAGCTCGGTGTGGGGTTCGACGACGACGCCGGCCGGGTCTCGCTGGTGCGCACGACGGCGGCGCCCGCCGTCCTGATCGAGCTGTCTCGCCCGGTCGAGGCGCGGGTGCAGGTGCTGCGCGGCGTCCGGGCGACGTCGGTGCTCGTGGGCGTCACGGAACCGGACGAGCTGCTCCGCGTACTGGCCTCGACACCCCGGTGAGGCCCGTGTCAGACGTACAGGCCCCTCGGGGTCCTGTACGTC
>NZ_JBHWZO010000087.1:0-22519 GCF_042728455.1 Promicromonospora sp. NPDC060204 | reverse complement strand
GGTGGGGACGACGGCGGCGAGCGCGGTCGACGTCGTCACTTCGACTGGGACCAGAAGGTGTCGACGAGCGTCGCGACGTCCTTGCCCACGGTGGTGACGTCCTTCGTCTCCAGCGGGGTCAGCTCCATCACGGCGTCACCGATCTGCGCCGCGTCGTACGCCGCCGGGCGGTACGACGTGTCGCCGGGGTTGTAGGCGTTCTCCCCCTCGCCGAAGGCGCCGATCATGGCGCCGAGCACCGGGCCGACCGTCGCGGTCGGGTCGTCGCCCAGGTCGACCGGCGGCACGTCGAGCGCGTCCTGCGCGAAGGCGGCGGCCACGTCGGTCTCCGAGAGGTACTCGATCCACTGCAGGGCGCCGTCCTTGTTGCCCGTCGAGGCCGAGACCGAGAGCCCGGTCAGGCCGAAGGGCGCGAGCTCCAGGTCCTTGATCGCGCCGTCCTCGGGCGCCGGCACGGGGAAGGTGACGATGTTCTCGGGGTCCATCCCGTTCTGGTCGAGGAAGGCCAGGGTGAACGTGCCGCCGATGTCGAAGGACGACTTGCCCTGGGCGAACGCGATGTCGGCGTCGTCGATCGTGAGGGACTGCGTGCCGGGCATCCAGTAGGGCTGGACCTGGTTGTAGGCGTCCAGCACCTTCGTGCCGTTGTCCGACGCGAAGTTCTTCGCGGGGTCCTGCCCGAACAGGGCGCCGAAGTCCTCCTTGCCGAGCTGGCCGTAGGCCATGGGCTGCATGAGCCACTCCAGCCCCGTCGTGGAGGACTGGAAGCCGATGCTCACGCCGCCGTCGTCGGGCCGGGCGGCCTGGACGGCGTCGAGCGCGGCGACGAACTCCTCCCAGGTGGTCGGGGCCTTCGTGATCCCGGCCTCCTCCAGGCGCTCCTTGTTCGCGTAGACGATGCCGAACGTGCCGATGGTCAGCGGCACGGAGTACCGCTGGCCCTTCTCGATGCCGGCGGTCTTGGAGCCCTCCGCGAGCGACTGCTCGTAGTAGGCGTCGGTGACGGTGCCGTCGTTGGCGACGGCGGGCAGGAACCGCGAGGTCCACTCGTCGT
Source organism: Promicromonospora sp. NPDC060204 (assembly GCF_042728455.1). Classification (NCBI taxonomy): domain Bacteria; kingdom Bacillati; phylum Actinomycetota; class Actinomycetes; order Micrococcales; family Promicromonosporaceae; genus Promicromonospora; species Promicromonospora sp. NPDC060204. Next base: position 21,465 of record NZ_JBHWZO010000087.1, on the reverse strand, counting down.
CCACGTCGTCGGAGAGGTCCTCGAGCAGGCCCGCGCCGCCGAACGTGAAGTCGTCGCCGTGAGTGTGCACCTCCATGACGTCGGGCAGGTCGCCGGTCTGCGCCGCGGCCTGCACCTTGGTGATGAAGGCGTCGTCCGGCGTGTAGGCCTGGACGTCGACGGCGATGCCCGTCTTCTCCTCGAAGGACTTCGCGGCGTTCTGCAGCGGCTCGACGTGCGACTGCTTGAAGGTCCACATGGTCAGGGTGTCGGGGTCGCTCTCCTGCGAGCCCCCGCCGGCACCGCCGACCGGCCCGCTGCAGGCGGCGAGCGCGCCGACGAGCAGGGCGGAGGTGGCGGCGATGGTCAGTCGTGCAGAGGACGGACGACGTCGGTGTCGTATCACGGGCTTGCCTCTCGGTCATCAGGCGGCACCGGGCGGTGTCGCGGACCATCGGAAGATAAATCAATTCGATGTACAGTGTCAACGGGCGCCACCGCCGGTGCCCGCACGGCGCGCGGGAACGCCCCCGCGCGCACCGCTCGTCCCGGATCGAGGTCACCGATGACACCCCTGCAGGCAGCCGACGCCGACGCCCGCGACACCCCCCGCCCCGACGTGCTCGCCCCGGCGCCCTGGACCTCCGCCGACTCCGACGGCGTGCGGGTCACCGCGGTGCGCACCTTCCTCACCGGCCCGCAGGGCTGCCCGTACGTGGTCACCCGGGTCGAGACCAACCAGCCCGGGCTCTACGGGCTCGGCGACGCGAGCGACCCGCAGCGCCCGCTGGCGACCCGCACGCTGATCGACGAGTACTTCGGGCCGCTGCTCGTCGGCCGGGACCCCGCAGACATCGAGGACCTGCACCGCCTGCTGCTCAACAGCGGGTACTGGCGCGGCGGGTCGATCGAGCACAACGCGCTCGCGTCCCTCGACGTGGCCCTGTGGGACCTCAAGGGCAAGGTCGCGGGGCTGCCGGTCCACCAGCTCCTCGGGGGCCGGGCGCGGGAGCACGCCGACGCGTACACCCACGTCGACGGCGCCGACGCGGCCGAGGTGGCCGAGAAGGTGCTCGAGGCGGCCGGGCGCGGCTACCGGCACGTGCGCGTCCAGGTCGCCGTGCCCGGCCGGGACACGTACGGCACCGCCCCGCGCGACGCCGCGGAGGCCGCCCGCCGCCGGGCCCGCACCGACCGCTGGGACACGCTGGCCTACCTGCGGCACGTGCCCGGGATCCTCGCGGACGTCCGCGACCGGGTCGGCCCCGACGTCGAGCTGCTGCACGACGCCCACGAGCGCATGACCCCGGCCGAGGCCCGGCAGTTCGTCCGCGCCGTCGAGGACGCCCGGCTGTACTTCCTGGAGGACGCCCTCGCCCCCGAGGACGCCGCGCACTTCCCGGAGCTCCGGGCCGCCGGCACGACGCCGCTGGCCGTCGGCGAGCTCTACCACGACCCGCGCGCGTACCTGCCCCTGCTGGCCGGACGCTCGATCGACTTCGCGCGCCTGCGCATCCCCACGCTGGGCGGGCTCACCCCGGCGCGCAAGCTCGTGGCCGTGTGCGAGATGTTCGGCGTCCGCACGGCGCCCCACGGGCCGGGCGACGTGACGCCGGTGGGCATGGCGGCCAACATGGCGCTCAACATCTCCTCCCCCGCGTTCGGCGTCCAGGAGGCGGCGACGTTCCGCGACGCCACGCTGGAGGTGTTCCCGGGCGCCCCGGTCCCGGCCGGCGGGCACCTGCTCGCGTCCGAGGCGCCGGGGCTCGGCGTCGACTTCGACGAGCGGGCCGCGCGCCGTTACCCCGTGGGCGCCCCGCTGGAGCACGACCGCTGGGCGCTGCTGCGCGCCACGGACGGCAGCGCGCACCGCGCGTGACCCCTCCGGTGTCAGGCGCTCAGGTCACCCGGTGACCTGAGCGTCCGACACCGGGCCGGGCCGGGCCGCGCCGGCCACGGGCGGTCAGCCGATCAGGAGCGCGTGGGGCTGCGGGGAGAGGGTCTGGTCGAGCACCAGGCAGGCCGCGCCGACGGCGCCGACGTCCTCGCCGAGGCGCGTGTTGACCACCTGGATCTCGTGCATCTTCTCGACGTACGGCCAGCTCGTGATCACCGGTTCGACGACCGCCAGGAACCGCTCGGACAGCATGGGCCAGATGGGCCCGCCGAACACCACGAGCTCCGAGTCGAGCAGCGTCGCCGCCGCCGCGACCCCGGTGCCCACGCGGCGCGCCCAGCGGTCGATGATCACCTGGGCGCCCCGCTCCCCCTCGGCCGCGAGGTCGGCGAGCCGGCCGAGCTGCTCGGCCACGGCCTGCGGGCCGGGTGCCGGGGCGACCTCCAGGACGCCCGCCGCCACGGCCTCGTCGACGAGCGCGCGCGTGGTGCAGTTGGCGTCGAGCCCGCCCACCTCGCCGGCGTTCCCGGACGCGCCGCGCAGCACGACGTCGTCCGCGACCACGCCCATGCCGGAGCCGGTGCCGAGGTAGAAGAAGAGGAAGTTGCCCGAGTGCGTCGCCGCGCCCGCCCAGCGCTCGGCCACCGCGGCCGCGATGACGTCCTTGTCCATCAGGACGGGCAGCCCCGTGGCCTCGACGAGCCGGTCCCGCAACGGCACCCGGCCCCAGCCCTTGAGCTGCGGCGGGTCGACGACGGAACCGGTCGAGAAGTCGACGGGGCCGGGCACCGCGAGGCCGAGACCGAGGATCCGGTCGCGGGCCGCCCCCGACTCCTCGATGACGGTCTCGATGGTGTCGCTCATCTCGGCGATCGTCGACTCCTGGTCGACGACGGCGGGCGTGGGCCGGTGCATGCTGTGCACCACCCGGCCCGCGAGGTCGAGGACGACGTACGTGATGACCGCCGGGTCAAGGTGCACGCCGAGGGCGTACCGGCCGCCGGGCACGACCTGGAGGACGGTGCGCGGCTTGCCCGCGCGCCCGCCCTTCTTGCCGGTCTCGGCCAGGAGGCCCGCGTCGAGCAGGCGCCGGCAGATGTTGGAGACCGTCTGCGCCGACAGGCCCGTCGCGCCCGCGAGCTCGACGCGGCTCAGCCCGTCGGGTGCGCGGCGCACCGCGTCGAGGATGACGGACTCGTTGAAGTCACCCATGCGCGGGAGGTTGGTGCCCCGCCGGGCGGTCGCCGTCGTGGCCGACTGGTCGATCGTCACGCCATACCTCCTGCTCGATGACCGGCCGGCGGGCGGCCCGGATGCCCGCTCCCGCACATCTTCGCACCCCGGGTCCTGTTCGGGCGCAGCGCCGGGCGCACTGCCGGGCGCACTGTGGACCGCGCTGCCGGGCGCACTCAGGCGACCTGACGCACGAGCAGGAGCGACCAGGGCGCGAGCGAGCGCTCGACCCGCAGCACGCCGTCGGCGGGGACGACGAGCGACTCGCGGCGGGTCGCGCGGGCGGCGGCGTCCAGCGCAGCGGTCTGCTCGCGCGTGGGCGACGACGGCGCCCCCATCGCGCGCCACGCGGCCACGGGGTTGGCGTTCGACGGGTCGAGCGTCTCCAGCTCGACCACCGCGCCCGGCGTCAGCCCGTCGACGGTGATCTCGGTGTCGCGGACCGAGCCGACCGCCTCGGTCGCGTCGGCGACGCTCCGGTCGTCGAACGAGGCCGGTACGGAGCGCGTGACCTGGTGCGGGTAGTGGTGCACGAGCGCGGCGATCCGGCCGGTCGCCTCGTCCCGCGTGACCACGCCGTCGTCGCCGGCCGCGAGCAGCGTCCCGCCCAGCGCGTTCAGCATGCGGTAGGCGTGGAACGTCGGCTTGGGCACGCCCTGGAGGGTGAGCATCCCGAAGCCGCCGTGGAACATCTCGTCGCCGGCGCCGCCCTCCTCGAAGACGTCCGTGAACGTCCAGTAGGCCAGGGAGTCGACCGTGCCGATCGAGCGCAGCACCGAGCGGACGACGTAGACCGCCGCCGGGACGGTGTCGTGCGTGAAGTCGCGGGGCGAGGAGGACGAGTTCCACTCGGTCAGGTGGATCTCCGCGTCGGGGAACGGGCTCGCGTCGACCAGGCGGCGCAGCAGCCCGAGGTCCTTCGGCGTCGCGTCGGCCTCGCGCGTCAGCCGCTGGCCCTGGCCGTGCTCGTCGAGCGCCCAGTCGGTCGGGTACGGGTGCGTCGAGACGAAGTCGACGGGCAGGCCCTCCTCCGCGCAGAACGCGAGGAAGGCCTCCAGCCACACGGGCTTCCAGTCGAGCGCGTCCAGGTCGGCGCCCAGCGTCGCCTCGTGCACCTGGAAGTCCTCGGTCTCGCCGTCGAACCGGGCGTCCGGCACGAAGTTGGACGTGGCCGGGCCGCCGACCCGCAGGGCGGCGTCGACCTCCTTCACGGCGCGGGCAGAGGCCGCGTAGAGCGCGAAGTACTCGCTGCGGGTGCCGCGGAAGAAGCCGCGCAGGTTCGCCTCGTTCCAAACCTCGAAGTACCACTCGCGCACCTCGGCCGGGCCGTACCGGTCGACCCAGTGCTCCACGAGCGACCGCACGAGCCAGGACCACCGGTCGAGGTCGGTCGGCGGGGCGCCGTGCGCGCCCCACCAGAACACGGTCTCCGTCTCGCGGGCGAGCGCCCGCGGGCTGAAGCCGAGCTCGACGAACGGGCGCACGCCGGCGTCGAGCAGGGCGTCGAACAGCGCGTCGACGTACTGGAAGTTCAGGACGGGTGTGCCGTCGGCGCGCTCGGTGTACACGAACATGTCGTCGTGCAGCAGGCCGTGGAAGCGGACGTAGTCGAACCCGCACGCCTCGCGCACCGTGGCGAGGTGGCGCTGCCAGTCGGCCCGGAGGCCCTCGTTCGCGCGCCCCGCACCGACCACGGTGCTCCAGAAGTGGCGCAGCGGGCGCCCCGGTCCGGTCGCGGTCGCCCGCAGTTTGATCGGCTCGGCCACACGTCCTCCAGTCGTCACGCCTCGCCGGGTCACGAGACGGCGCGCACCGCGCGACGCCAGTGTAAATCAAACTGATGGACTATCACCGCGCCGGACCGTCACTGCTGGAACCGGAGTGGCCCGGGCCGGGGACTACAGCGCGGCGACCTGGTGCGCCATGAGCACGGCGAACCGGCGCTGCTCCCGCGTCGGGAAGACCGCGTGCGACACCGCGGTGACCAGGAAGTAGCCGACAACCTCCGCTCCCCGGCGGACCGGGATCGCGACGTACTCGTCGACGGGCAGGCCGATCCGGTCGACGTCGACCGGGCGGCCGTTACGGGTCAGCGCCCCGTCGTGGTCCAGCAGGGCGAACCGCACGTCCCCCACGGGCCCCTCGACCCAGCGGGCGTCGTCGGCCTCCAGCACGTCGGTGATCTCCCGCGCCACGACGTCGACCACCGTCTTGGCGGGCGTCGTGCCCTCGGCGACCGCGCGGGCGGCGCCGAGCACCCCCTCGAGGTAGCCCGAGCGGCGGGCCTCCCGGCCCTGCTGCCGGTAGCCCCACAGGGCGATCTCGGTCACCGCGAGGCTGATCACGACGAGCAGGGTCGTCGCCTCGATGTCCTCCGCGTCGGAGATGACGAAGCGCAGGTAGGGCCCGGTGAGGAAGAAGTCGAACCACACCCCGGCCGAGAAGGCGGCGAGCAGGGCCGCCGGCCGGTCCCCCGTGGCCGCGGCGGCGACGACGATCAGGACGAGGACCAGCACGTCGGTCGCGGCGGAGACGTCGTCCCGCACCGTGTACAGGATCGCGCAGACGACCAGCGGCGCGAGCACGGCCGCCACCCGCACCGCCGGTCGCCACCATGCCGCCGAAGGCCAAGCCGAGACTGTTCCGGTCATGCTGCTCCTGTCCCCGCGAACATGGTGGCGCGGGCCGCGCACCTGCGCGAACGCTGGGAACGGGAGCCCGGTCCCTCAGTGTCGGACGCGCTGGTCCACGGCGACCCAGTTCGTCTCCCAGGTCTCCCCGCCGTCGGCGGAGAACGCCTGCTCGAACCGTGCCTCGTCCCGGCCCACGCGGGTGACGAGGAACCGCACCTTGATCGGCCGGTCGCCGAGCCGGTCGTCGCCGTAGAACTCGCCGACACCGTCGTGGAACCCGCCGTACACCGCCGGGGTCAGCAGGCCGTCGCGCAGGTTGACGAACGTCAGGCTCCACCGCTGCGCCTGCGGCTCGTACAGCCGCAGGTTCATCGCGTCGATGCTGCCGGCCGGCCCCGACACCTCGAGCTCCACGACGTTGGCCCGCCGGTCCGCGAGCGGACGCACGGTGCTGGTCCCGGAGAACTCCAGCCACTCGTCCGGGGACTCCGAGAGCGGGTCGGCGAGGACCCGCACGCTGGTGCGCCAGGTGCCGATCTCCCAGTCGAAGTCCCGTTGGCCGTCGGTGGTCGTCGACGACGCGGGAGCGGGTGCGACGGGAGTCGGGGTGCCGACAGCCGGCGCGGCGGCGCCGGAGGCCGCCGTCGCGAGCAGGAGGACGACGGCAGAAAGGCTTGCGGTGAGGATTCTTCGGTGTGAAATGGTCATATTTCGACTATCGAGCGGAGCGCGGCCGTGAACAAGAAGGCACCTGCGGGTAACCCCTCCCGCCCCAACCCGCTGCCGGGCTGCCCGATGGCCGCGGCGTTCACCGCGATCGGCGGCAAGTGGAAGCTGACCCTTCTCTACTGGCTCGCCCACGGCGAGTCCCACTTCGCCGGCCTGCGCCGCAGGGCCGCGCCCATCACGCCCAAGGTGCTGGCCGAGCAGCTGCGCGAGCTCGAGGCCGACGGGCTCGTGGAGCGCGACGTGACCGGACCGGTCCCGGCGCCCGTGATCTACCGGCTTACCCCCTACGGGGCCACGGTCCTGCCCGTCGTCGAGGGGGTCCGGGTGTGGGGCGAGACGCACCTGCGGCGCACCGGCGCCGTCTCGGCGCCGGACACGGCGATGAGCTGCGCCGCCACCATCGCGTAGCCGTCCGGAGCGCCGCCGCCGGTCCGGACGGGGGCGTGCGCGACGGTAGACTGCGTGTCCTCCGGTGATCATGCAGAGACATGGCCACCGCCCGCGGTGGTTCGCGGAGACGTCCGGCGGCGTGTCACCATCATGATGAGCACGTGGCCGTCGTGAGCACGGGGCCGCGGGCGGGGGACGCCGCGGTGACCCCGCGGCCGACCGGAACGCTCCGGCCGGGGCCACCCGCCCCGCGGCCCGAACAGCCGGCCCCTGGCCGGCTCTGGGCGTGCGGGCGTGGCGCGGTATCGCCGCCGTCGTAGTACGCATGCAGCGAAGGAGAAGATGTGGCTCGAGCAGGCCAACGCCGGTCCGGCCGCGCGCGGAGCGGGTCCGGCGCACGGAGCGGGTCCGGCACGCAGCGACGCCGCACCCCGCGTCCCGCCGAGCAAGGGATGATCCCGGTGCTGGCCGAGGCCGCCCGCGAGGTCGACGGCGCCGTCCGGAGACCGCCGACGCGCCCGGCGACACGGACGAAGTTCCAGGTCGTCGCGCTGCTCATGCGGGAGGAGCGGACCCGGGTCCGGGAGGACGCCGCCCTGACCGAGCCGCAGCGGGCCAAGCAGCTCAAGCAGCTCGACGCGGTGGGGACCCTGCTGGCGAAGATCGCCGCCCGCGACACCTCGCTGCTCGAGCTGCTCGCCGAGGACGCCCGGGTCTCCGACGCGGCGCGCGAGTTCAAGGCGAACATGATGCGTGCCGGCGGCCTGGAGCCGCCCGACGAGCCCCCGCCGCCCCCGCCCGCCGCGCCGGCGCCCGGTGCCGAGAAGCGGGTCGTGCCCCGTTCGGTGATCTCGCGCCAGCTCGCGAACCCGTTCCTCGCCCCGGACTTCGCGGCCGCGGCCGAGCGGCAGGCCCCGCGGGTGCTCCGGCTGGCGGGCTGGGAGCTGCTCGAACCGCTCTTCCGGTCCTTCGAGTACGCCGGCCCCGGCGCTGCCGCCTGCATGCCCCTGCCCGAGCCCCGCTCGGTGGCCGCCCCCCAGGGCCGGAAGCTGATGCCGCACCAGGCCCAGGTCGTCGAGGCCACGGCCCGCGGGCACCGCACCTTCCTGCTCGCCGACGAGCCCGGCCTGGGCAAGTCCGCCCAGGCGCTGCTCGCCGCCCAGGCGGCCGACGCCTACCCGCTGCTCGTCGTGACGCCCAACGTGGTCAAGACCAACTGGGCGCACGAGGTCGAGCTGTGGACGCCGCGACGCCGGTCCACCGTGGTCCACGGCGACGGCGAGCGGGTCGACGGGTTCGCCGACGTCGTGATCGTGAACTACGAGCTCCTGGACCGGCACGTCGGCTGGCTCGGCGACCTCGGCTTCCGCGGCATGGTCGTGGACGAGGCGCACTTCATCAAGAACAAGGGCAGCCAACGCTCCCAGCACGTGCTCGCCCTCTCCGAACGCATCCGCGCCCGCGCGGGCCGGCCGCTCCTGATGGCGCTGACCGGCACCCCGCTGATCAACGACATCGAGGACTTCCGGGCGATCTGGCAGTACCTCGGCTGGATCGACGACGCCAAGCCGCTCGGGCCGCTGCTGGGCGCCCTCGAGGAGACCGGGCTCACCCCGGCCGACCCGGGGTTCTACGCGGCCGCCCGGATCAGCGTGATCGACATGGGCATCGTGCGCCGCCGCAAGGCCGACGTGGTCGCCGACATCCCGGCCCGCCGCGTGGCGGACATGCCGGTCGAGCTCGACGGCGCGGCCGGCCGCTCGATCCGGGCCGCCGAGGAGGCGCTCGCCCTCCGCCTGGTCAGCCGGTACCGCTCCGCCCTGGCGGCGCGCGCCGAGAGCTCCGTCGTGGAGGACGTCGACGTGGACGGCGTCGACGTCGACCTCGCCCGCCGCGTGGCGGCGGCCGAGCTGAAGGACTCGAGCTCGAAGGCCAAGGGCGAGAACGTGTTCACGATGGTCCGCCGCATCGGCCAGGCGAAGGCCGCGCTGGCCGCCGACTACGCCGCGCAGCTCGCCCGCAACGTGGGCAAGGTGGTGTTCTTCGCCAAGCACGTCGACGTGATGGACCAGGCCGAGCAGATCTTCGCCGACCGCGGCATCGGCTACGCCTCGATCCGCGGCGACCAGACGCCCCGGGCGCGCGAGAAGGCCATCACCGCGTTCACGGAAGACCCCGACGTGTCGATCGTGGTGTGCTCGCTGACGGCCGCCGGGGTGGGGCTGAACCTCCAGGTGGCGTCCAACCTGGTGCTGGCCGAGCTGTCCTGGACCTACGCCGAGCAGACCCAGGCCATCGACCGGATCCACCGGATCGGCCAGTCCGAGCCCGTCACCGCCTGGCGGATCATCGCCGCCCAGACCATCGACTCCACGATCGCCGCGCTGATCGACAGCAAGTCCGACCTCGCCGCCCGCGCCCTGGACGGCGCGGGCGACGAGGACGCCGCATCGTCCACCGACGTCCAGCTCGAGGCGCTCGTCGCCCTGCTCACCGAGGCGCTCGACGCGGAGGGCGGCGCCTGAGGCACGTCGCCGCGGCGCGGTGCCGGGGGCGTCAGCCGAGCGCGGCGATCTTCGCCAGCTCGTCCCCGAGGGTCCGGGCGACGACGGCGGCCGGGAGCGCGTCCGCGTCGCAGTGCACGGCGCAGCGCAGCACGCCGTCGTAGGAGATCGCCGCGACACCCAGGCGCACGTTGCCCCCGAGCGCGGCCACGGGCCAGATCCGCTCGACCTGTGCCCCCGCCAGGGCGAGCGGACGCCGGGGGCCGCGCACGTTCGTCACGAACATGACGATGAGCCGCTGTCGGCGTGCGAGCCGCGCGAAGACCCAGGTCCCGAGGCGTGTACGCGTCAGCTCGTACGTGCCGCGCGAGCGTGCGTCGTCCTTGGCGGCGCGGGTCAGCGCGGCGACGCGGCGCAGGCGGCGGGCGAGGTCCATCTCGTGGGCGGGCATCGGCACGAGCATCACGCCGGTCGCGTTCCCCGACCGCCCGCGGTGCGGCAGCGCGACCGGCACGCTCGCGGGCAGGACGCCCGGCACCTCCTCCCCACGGGCGAGCAGCGCGGAGCGCGCCGCCGCGCCGGCCGCGACGAGCAGGGCGTCGTTCACGGTCGCCCCCGCGGTCCGGGCACCGGCGGCGAGGCGCCCGAGGTCGACGTCGACGAACGCCACCGCCCGACGACGGCCGACCCGGCCGAGCAGGACGGTGGGCGGCACCGCCCGCCGAAGGAACGCGATCGTCCGCGAGACCCCGGACACCACCGCCCGACCCCGACCGCGCGCCGAGCGCGCCCCCGCCTGCCCGTCCACACGATCCGCCGAGTCAGTCGCCGGGTCCGCCGGCACCGGGTCCATCAGGGCCCGCGCGAGCCGGACCGCCGCGACGCCGTCCGCCATCGTGTGGTGCACCCGGAGCACGATCCCGGCGCGCGCCGGCGCGACCCCCGGGACGACCAGCAGCTCCCAGAGCGGGCGGTCGAGCGGGAGCGGGGTGACGACGAGCCGCGCGCACAGCGCCTCGAACCCGCTCCTGCCCTCGACAGCGGCAACCTGTCGCACGTGGGCCGCCAGGTCGAGGCGCACCGGCTCCCACACGAGGATCCGTCCGGCACGTCGCACCAGCTGGGCGAGCCGAGGCACCCCGGGGACCCGCTCGGCGAGCGCGCGCCGCAGGGTGTCGAGATCGACCCCGCCGTCGGGCCCGACGCAGCCGCCGGGGGCGAGCACGCCCGCCATCAGGAACGCGTTGACGTGGTCGCGCGCGTCCAGCTCGAAGTTGAAGGCGTCAGCCGCCGTCAGCCGCTCGGCCAGGATCCTCGCCTCCCACCGGTACGCCACCGTCGCGCGTCGGCCGCGGCGCGAGGCCCGTGGGCGGCCCGCCGAGCGCGCGCAGGGCGTACAGGATCGTGGCCAGGTCGACGAGCTCCTGGACGAGGGCGCCGGTCACGGCGGGGATGACGCCGGTCATCGCGACGACCATGAGGGCGAGGCTCAGCCCGATGCCGAGCCAGATCGCGGCCAGGGCCGTGCGCAGCGTGTGCCGGCCGACGGACACCGCGTCCACGAGCCCGCCGAGCGAGTCGACGAGCAGCACCACGTCGGCGGCGTCCCCGGCGGCGGTCGCGCCCCGCGCGCCCATCGCGACGCCGACGTCGGACGCCGCCAGGACCGGCGCGTCGTTGACGCCGTCGCCCACCATCATCAGCGGTCGCGGGGTCAGCCCGGCCGCGATCAGCACCTTCTCGCCGGGGAGGAGCTCGGCCCGTACGTCGTCGACGCCGACCTGCCGCGCGACCGACTCGGCCGTGCCGCGCGCGTCCCCGGTCAGCATCGTGACCTGCTCGACTCCGTTCTCCCGCAGCCAGGACACGACGGCGGCGGACTCGGGCCGGGGGTCGTCCGCGAGGACGAGGGTCCCGGCGAACCGACCGTCGACCGCGACGTACGCCGCGGCTTGGCCGGGGCCGAGCTCGGCGACGACGGTGTCCGGCGCGACGGAGCGCACGTAGCCCGGCTTGCCGACGACGACCCGGCGCCCCTTGACCGTGGCGACGACGCCGTTCGTGGCCACCTCCTCGGCGTCGTCGGCCGCGAGCAGGTCGAGGCCGCGCGCAGCGGCGGCCCGGCGGACGCTGTCGGCGAAGACGTGCGACGAGTACTGCTCGGCGGAGGCGGCGAGGAGCAGCAGCTCGTCGGCGGCGAACCCCGCGGCGGGGCGCGCGGCGACGAGGTCGGGCCGGCCCTGGGTGAGCGTGCCCGTCTTGTCGAACGCGGCGGACCGCAGGCGCGCGAGCTGCTCGACCACGGTCCCGCCCTTCATGATCACGCCGAGCTTGGCGGCCCGGGACAGCCCGCTGAGGAACGCCACCGGCGCCGCGATGAGCAGCGGGCACGGGGTGGCCAGCACGAGCACCTCGGCGAACCGCGTGGGGTCCCCCGAGAGCGTCCAGGCCGTGCCGGCCAGCACCAGCGAGACGGCGGTGAAGGGCACGGCGAACCGGTCGGCGAGCCGCACGACCGGGGCGCGGGACTCCTGCGCCTGCTGGACCAGGGCGACGATCTGCTGGTACTGGCTGTCCCCGCTGAGCCGCGCCGCCCGCAGCCGCACGGCCCGGGTCCCGTTCACGGCACCCGACAGCACCTCGTCGCCGGCCTCCCGGCCCACCGGGAGGCTCTCCCCGGTCAGCGACGACTCGTCGAACGTGCCCCCTCCGTCGAGCAGCACACCGTCGACCGGCACGATCTCACCCGGGCGGACCAGGAGGACGTCGCCGACCACGACGTCGTCGACCTCCGTGTCCCGCACGCCGTCGAAGCCGGCGGAGCGCGGGTCGTCGATCACGTGCGCGGTGCGCGGCGACCGGTCCAGCAGGGCGGTCAGGTCCCGCCGCGCCCGCCGCGCCGCGAAGTCCTCGAGCGCCTCGCCGCCCGCGAGCATCAGCACGATGACGAGGGAGGCGACGTACTCCTGGACCGCGAGCGTCGCGACCATGGCCACCACCGCGAGGACGTCGAGCCCGACGTGCCCCCGCAGCACGTCACGCACCATGCCGACGAGGGTCCACACGACGAACCCGGCCACCCAGGCCGTCGCGACCCACCGTGCCGCGACGGGCTCGGCGTTCGCCAGGAGCACGAGCACGGCCGCGAGCACCACGGCGGTCGCCGTGATCGCCGGGTAGCGCGTCACCGCGCGAAACGGCCGCATGTCCGCAGTCTGTCCCGGGACGGCGGGCGCCGCCTCCCGGGCTTCCGTCCCGGTGCGCAGGGTCATTGGTCCCTGGCCGGACGGCCCGGCGTGGCGAGAGGCTGGGGTGGACGCCGGCGGCACGGGCGCGGGCCGGCGTCGCGGACCGACGGGAGCTGAGCCATGACCCACACCTGGAACGTCGTCATCCACCTGTTCGACGCGGACGACCTCGTGCGCGAGGGCCGGCTGACCGGGGCGCACGCGGTCCTGAGTACGTCGGCCGGGACCTCCCTCGAGGGCTACGGGCGCGCCCGGCGCAACCCCGAGGACGCCGCCGTCCCGGAGATCGGCGAGGAGCTCGCCGCCGCCCGGGCGCTGCGGGAGCTGGCCGACCGGCTCCTGCGGGCCACGTCGGACGACATCGCCGAGATCGAGCACCGCCCGGTGCACCTGCAGCACTAGACCCGAACCGAGGAGGACAGCCATGAGACCCGAGGTCGTCGTCGACATCGCGCCGCACGTCGCGCGGACCGCCGCGGAGCCCGCCCACCCGCGCTCGCCCCTGCCGGAGACGCGGCGGCTGCTCGTGGTGTGCGCGCACCCGTTCGACGTCACGGTGACGCTCGGCGGCGTCATCGCCGCCTTCGCCGACACCGGCACGGCCGTGCAGGTGATCTGCCTGACCCACGACCAGTGCGCCGCCGCGGGCGAAGGACGCCGTCCCGTCCGGGCGGCCGAGCTGCTGCGGGCCGCCGGTCTGCTGGGCGCCCGGGAGGCGACGCTGCTGGAGCACCGCGCGGCGCACCTCCAGTGGAACCCGCCGGAGGTGCTCGCCGCCGAGCTGCGCTCGGTCTCCGGCCCCGTCGACGGGGTGCTGACGATCGACGCGAGCGCCCCGGACAGCCACCCGGACCTGGTGCGCGCCATGCGGGCGGCCCGCCGCGTGGCGGCCCGGCTGCGCTGCCCGCTGTACGCCTGGGTGCCCCGGACCTGGGGCCCGGACGATCCGCCCGCGAACGTGCTCCCCGTGGACTGTGACCGCGCCAAGCAGCGTGCCGCGATCGCCTGCCATGACGCTCCCCGGCCGGACGATCCGTGCACGGCGCCGGCGGGGGCCGACGAGCCGCGCGACTACCTCACCGTTCTCTAGCGCCGGGGTGTGCCGGCCCGGCTCACCCGCCAGGTCTCCCCCGGCGCCAGCACGCGTTCCTCGCCGTCGACGGCCACGGCGACGGGCGGCTGCCGCGAGCGCGCCAGGCCGATGTGGACGGCGTCGTCGGCGCACCGCACCTCGATCCCCCAGTGGTCGCGGTAGCGCAGCCGGAACCGCAGCTCGGCCAGCCCGGGCGGCAGCCGGGGCGCGAGCCGGAGCACGCCGTCGGTGAGGTCCAGGCCGGTGTAGCAGCGCTGGACGAGGTCGACGGCGCCGGCCATCGCGCCCAGGTGCACGCCCTCCGCGGTGGTCCCGCCCTGGACGTCGGCGAGGTCGCTGTCGAGGGCCTCGCGGAAGAAGCGCCAGGAGGCCTGCGGGTCGCGGCTGGCCAGCACCCAGGCGTGGACCACGGCGCTGAGCGTCGACCCGTGGCTGGTCCGCGCCAGGTAGTGGTCCACGGTGCGGTCCAGGGCCGCGCGGTCGAACGGGTAGCCGAGCGCCGCGAGCGCGTCGATCAGCCCGCGCTCGCCCAGGAGGAAGACCAGCATCAGCACGTCCGCCTGCTTGGACGCCTGGTACCGGTCGACCGAGTCGCCCTCGGCCTCCAGGATCCGGTCGAGCCGGCGGATCGACGGGTAGCGGGCCCGGTAGGCGGCCCAGTCCAGCTCGGCGAGCCGGTCGTACCCCTCGAACTGGCTGATCACGCCGTCGCCGTGGAAGAGCACCCGCATGCGCCGGCCGACCCGCTCGAAGAGGTCCGTCTCGTCGTCCCCCAGCGCGAGGCGCTCGCGCAGGGCGGCGCGCTCGTGCTCGGGCAGCAGCGCCAGGGCGTCGAGGGTGTACCGCAGCAGCCGGGTGACCATGACGTTCGTGTACGCGTTGTTGTCGATCCCGGGGTGCTCGGCGCCCGGGTAGGCGTCGTGGTACTCGTCGGGCCCCATGACGCCGCGCAGGTCGTACCGGTTGGTGGCGGCGTCGTAGGTGACCAGGCTGCACCAGAAGCGGGCGATCTCCACGAGCATCTCGGCGCCGTACCCGTGCAGGAACGCGACGTCGCCGGTGGCCTGGTAGTACTGCCACACGTTGTGCGCCACCGCGATCCCCACGTGCCGCTGCAGGTGCGAGTGGTCCTCGACCCACCTGCCCGACGCCGGGTTGAGGTGTACCCGCTGCGTCTCGTCACGGCCGTCGCTGCCGCTCTGCCACGGGTACATCGCGCCCCGGTAGCCGGCGTCCGCGGCCGCCTGCCGCGCCCGCGGCAGCCGGCGCCACCGGTACATCAGCAGCGACCGGGCGACCCGCGGGAAGCTCAGCAGCAGGAAGGGGAACACGAACAGCTCGTCCCAGAAGACGTGGCCGCGGTAGGCCTCGCCGTGCAGCCCGCGGGCCGGCATGCCGACGTCGAGGTGCGCGGTGTGCTCGGACAGGGTCTGCAACAGGTGGAAGACGTACAGGTCCAGGGCCTGCTGGGGCTCGCCGGGGACGACGATCGCGCTCGTGCGCCACAGCCGGTCCCAGGCGGCGGCGTGGTCGGCGAGGAGGTCCGCGAAGGACGGGAGACGGGCGGCGTGCTCGCGCGCCGCGGCCAGCGACTCGGAGATCGCCCGGTCCTGCGACGTGTACAGCGCGACCCGCTTCTCGACCGTCAGCGGCACGCCCCGCACCAGCTCCGGCCGGACCCGGACGGTCGAGCGGCCCGGCGTGCGCTCGGCGTCGGCGGGCACCGGGCCCGCCCCGCCGTCGCCGCCACCGTCGACGACCAGCCGCGCCGCCTGGGCGATCCGGATCTGCGACGTCGCGGTGCGCACCTGGAGCCAGACGACGCCGTCGCGCTCGTCGTACCCCTCGGCGACGGGGACGAGGTGCCGCCCGTCGAGGTCCCGGTAGCGCGCCACGCCGGCGTTGACGACCCGGCCGTCGAGCCCCGCCCACACGTCGAGCGGCCCGGACCAGTTCTCCGCGAGGAAGGTGGTCTCCAGCGCGGCCACGTGCGGGTCGTGCATCGACACCAGCCTGCGTTGGGTGACGGCGAGCACCCGGCCGTCCGGGTCACGGAACCGGGTGGACCGGGTCAGCACCCCGCGCCGGGTGTCCAGGTCCTGCCGGTGGTCCAGCACCTGTCCCCCGGCCAGCGTGAGCCAGGCCTGCCCGGGGATCCGGAACCGGAGCGGCAGCCAGTTCGGCGCGTTGACCAGGTCCTCGTTCTCCACCTCCCGGCCCGCCACCACCGCCGTCAGGCGGTCGTAGCAGCCCGCGACGTAGGTGCCCGGGTAGTGCACGCCGTCCGCCGCCGACTCCGGGGCGGCGCCGCGCGTGGCGACGTACCCGTTGCCCAGGGTGCACAGCGCCTCGCGCAGCCCCTCGGCGGCGGGGTCGAAGCCCTCATACGACAGGATCCCGGGTTCCACTGCGTCTCCCGACCACGGCGACGTCGGCCAGGTCGCGCACCACGACGTGCGCGCCCCGCTCCAGCATGGCCCCGCGGAGCCGCGCCTGCCGGTCGACGCCGACGACCGTGGCGAACCCGCCGCGCCGGCCCGCCTCGACCCCGACCAGCGCGTCCTCGACCAGGGCGCAGCGGCCGGGCGGCACGCCGAGGCGCCGGGCGGCCTCCAGGAACAGCGCCGGGTCGGGTTTGCCGGGCAGCCCGAGCCGGGCGGCGTCGAGGCCGTCCACCCGCACGTCGACGTCGCCGGCCACGCCGGCCGCCTCCAGGACCGTCCCGCAGCTGCGGCTCGCCGACGCCGCCGCGATGCCCGCGCCACGCCGTCGCAGTTCGCGCAGGAGGGTCACGGTGGAGGCGAACACCCGGACCCCGTGCGTGCGCACCTCGTCCAGGAAGTACCGCGTCTTCCGGTCGAGCAGGGCCTCCAGCGTGCGTCCCGCTGTTCGTCGCCGGCTCCGCCCGCGTCGAGCGTGATCCCGCGGGAGTCGAGGAACGCCCGGGCGCCGTCCGCGCGCGCCCTGCCGTCCACGTACCGGAGGTAGTCGCCCACGGCGTCGAACGGCGGCAGGACGACGCCGGTCCGCCGGCCCCGCTCCCGGAGCAGCTCGTCGAACGCGCGCTTCCAGGCGGCGGCGTGGGTGCGGGCGGTGTCCGTGATGACGCCGTCCGTGTCGAGCACCACTGCGTCGACGACCCCGAGGTCCAGCACCGCACGCGGCGGACTTCCCATGGTGTCCACGGTGCCGCGCCGCGCGCCCGCCCACGAGGGACCAAGGCCAGGTGAAGACGGGACCACCTTCCCTTCCGGCAGGGCCGGGCCGGTGGTGCGCTGGGCTCAGAGCGAGAGGAGACCGGCCATGGACGTCGTCGACACCCGGCTGGAGAGAGTTCTGAGCGCGGCCGGAGACGCCCCGAGCGTCCTGAACACGCAGCCGTGGCAGGTGGAGGTCGCGGACGGCACGGTCCGGATCCGGGCCGACCGGTCGAGACAGCTGCGGCACGCCGACCCGCACGGCCGGGAGATGCTGATCAGCTGCGGAGCCTTCCTGTTCAACGCCCGGGCGGCCGCCCGGCGCGAGTCGCTGAACACGGTGGCCACGCTCCTGCCCGACCCGGACGACGAGCTGCTCGTCGCCGAGCTCACGCTGGAGCCGGGCGACGACCCCAGCGAGGACGAGCTCGAGCTGTCCGTCGCGATCGGGCACCGCATGACGGCGCGCGTCCCCTTCGACGACCAGCCCGTGCGCTCCGACGTGCTGGTCGCCGTCCAGCGCGCCGCCGACCGCGAGGGGGCCGGGCTGCGCACCATCCAGCCCACGGACCCCGACCGGCCGAAGGTGCTGGAGCTCGTGCGGCGGGCCGAGGCCATCGCGGCCGAGGACATGGCCGGCCGCGGCGAGGAGGCCGCGTGGACCCGCGCCGCGTCGGGGCGCGACGACGGCGTCCCCGCGCCGTACCTCGGACGCGCGCCCAGCAACGCCGACGCGCCCGCCCGCCGGTTCCACGAGAGCGTGGGCCGGGAGCCGTTCGAGCGCGACTCGACGCTCGCCGTCCTGAGCACACCCGGCGACTCGCCCCGGGACTGGGTCACGGCCGGCCAGGCGCTGGAGCACGCGCTGCTGGTCGCCGCCACCTACTTCGTCCACGCGTCGTTCGCCACCACCGTGCTGGAGAACCCGACGACCCGCCACGACCTGCGCCGCGCCCTCGGCCTGGGCGGATACCCGCAGATGCTGCTGCGGCTCGGCAACATCCCGTGGCCGGAGCACGCGCCGCGCCGCCCGCTGGGCACGACGGCGTCGTAGGACCGCGGCGGCAATGCTGCCGGGCGTCACTCTCTGCCCGGCGTCACTCCCTGCCCGTCACTCCCTGCCCGGCGTGCCGTCGAGCCGCGCCTGCGCGGCGGCCAGCCGCGCGACCGGCACGCGGTAGGGCGAGCAGGACACGTAGTCGACGCCGAGCTCGTCGAGCAGGGCGATCGACGCCGGGTCGCCGCCGTGCTCGCCGCACACCCCCGTCTCCAGCCCGGGCCGGGTCCGCAGCCCGCGCTCGACGCCGATCCGGACGAGCTCGCCCACGCCGTCGGCGTCCAGGGAGGCGAACGGGTTGGTCCGCACGACGCCCGCGTCCAGGTAGGCGGCGAGGAAGGAGCCCTCGGCGTCGTCGCGCGAGATGCCCACCGTCGTCTGCGTCAGGTCGTTGGTGCCGAACGAGAAGAAGTCGGCGTGCTCGGCGATCTCGCCCGCGGTCAGGGCGGCGCGCGGCAGCTCGATCATCGTGCCGACCCGGTAGTCCAGGTCCGCCACGCCGGCGGCGGCGAGCTCCTCGTCCGCGGTGGCGACGACGATCTCGCGCATCCGCCGTAGCTCCTCGGCGTACCCGACCAGGGGCACCATGATCTCCACGCGCGGGTCCAGGCCCCGCCCCCGCACCGCGAGCGCCGCGCGGAGGATCGCGCGGGTCTGCATGACGCCGATCTCGGGGTACAGCAGCGACAGGCGGACGCCGCGGGTGCCGAGCATGGGGTTGGCCTCGGACAGGCGTCGCACGTGGGCCAGGAGGGTGCGGGCCCGCTCCAGCTCCCCGGGCGCACGGTCCGCCGCGCCGTCAGTCGCGCCATCCGCCTCCAGGCGCTGCACCAGGAGGGACTGCTCGACCAGGTCGGGCAGGAACTCGTGCAGCGGCGGGTCGATGAGCCGGACGGCGACGGGCAGGCCGGTCATCGCCGTGAAGATCTCCTCGAAGTCGGCCTGCTGCACGGGCAGCAGCTCGTCGAGGGCGGCCTGCCGCTCGGCGGCGTCGTCGGCCATGATCATGCGGCGCACCACGGGGAGCCGGTCGGCGGCGAGGAACATGTGCTCGGTGCGGCACAGGCCCACGCCCTCGGCGCCCAGCTCGCGGGCCCGGGCGGCGTCCTCGCCGGTGTCGGCGTTGGCGCGCACGCCGAGACGGCGCACGTCGTCGGCCCAGCCGAGCACGGTGGAGAAGTCGTCGGTGACCTGCGGGGGCACGAGCGGGAGCGCGCCCGGGTAGACGTACCCGGTGGTGCCGTCCACGGTGATCGTGTCCGTCTCGGTGAGCACGGTGTCGCCGACGGTGACGGTGCGCGCCGCGACGTCGATGCGCAGCTCGCCCGCGCCGGCGACGCAGGGTTTGCCCATGCCGCGCGCGACCACCGCGGCGTGCGACGTCATGCCGCCGTGGGCGGTGAGGACGCCCTGGGCCGCGGCGACGCCGTGGATGTCGTCGGGCGTCGTCTCCCACCGCACGAGCACGACGTCCTCGCCGGCCCCGCCGCGCTCGGCCGCGGTGTCGGCGTCGAACACGAGGGCGCCCACCGCGGCGCCCGGGGACGCGTTGAGGCCGTGGGTGAGCGGGGCCGGGGCCTGGTCGGGGTCGAGCGTCGGGTGCAGGAGCTGGTCGAGCTGGGCGGGGTCGATGCGCCGCAGCGCGGTGCGGCGGTCGATCGCGCCCTCGGCGACCAGGTCGCGCGCCACCTTCAGGGCCGCCGCCGCGGTGCGCTTGCCGGTGCGCACCTGGAGCAGGTATAGCGTGCCGTCGTCGATCGTGAACTCGATGTCCTGCATGTCCTGGTAGTGCTGCTCCAGGCGGTCCATCGTCTCCAGGAGCTGCGTGTACACCCCGGGCAGCACCGACTCCAGCTCCGGGAGGCGCAGCGGGGTGCGGATGCCCGCGACGACGTCCTCCCCCTGGGCGTCCAGGAGGAACTCCCCGTACCGCTCCCGGGCGCCCGTGGCCGGGTTGCGCGTGAAGCACACGCCGGTCGCGGAGGTGTCGCCCTTGTTGCCGAACACCATCTGCATCACGTTCACGGCGGTGCCGAGGTCGTCCGGGATGTCGTTCAGCTCGCGGTACACCCGCGCCCGCGGGCTGTTCCAGGACCCGAACACGGCGTCCACGGCCCGGCGGAGCTGCTCGTGCGGCTCGGTCGGCAGGTCGTGGCCCGTATTCCGGCGGACGACGCCGCGGAACGTCGCCACCAGCTCCCGCAGGTCGTCCGCCGTCAGCTCGGCGTCCCGCCGCACCCCCCGGCGGTCCTTCAGGGCGGTCAGCTCGTCCTCGAAGGCCTGCCCCGGCACGCCCTCGACCACCGTGCCGTACATCTGCACGAACCGGCGGTAGGTGTCCCAGGCGAAGCGCGGGTCGTCCGACTCGGCGGCCAGGCCGCGGGCCGCCTGGTCCGACATGCCCAGGTTGAGGACCGTGTCCATCATCCCCGGCATCGAGACCACCGCCCCCGACCGCACGGAGACCAGCAGCGGCCGCTCGGCCGCCCCGAGGATGCGTCCCGTGCGGCGCTCCAGGTCCGCCAGGTGCGTCCGGATCTCGTCCCACAGTCCCCCGGGCCACGTGCCGTCGTCCTCCATCGCGGCGACGCACGCCGCCGTGGTGACGGTGAAACCGTCTGGGACGGGCAGGCCGATGCGCCGCATCTCCGCGACGCCGGCGCCCTTGCCGCCGAGCAGCGCGCGCATCCCGGCGTCCCCCTCGGACAGGTCGTAGACGTACCGCGCGCCCGGCGCCCGCGCCGACGCGTTCTCGGTGGCGGCTCCGGCGGGGCTGTTGGTGTGGGTGGTCATGACGGCTCCGTGGGCAGGCGCTCGGTGCACCCGCGCTCCGTGTGCGGGCACGTCTACCCGGTCAGCGTCCCTCGTGCGCCGTCCGCCGCACCAGGGACGAACGGCCCGGAATCTCCGCCGGACGGGACAGAAAGGAAAAATTCACCCACACGTCGGTGCGTCGTCGGGTCAGCGTCGGCCGGGTGGGCGAGGATTCCCCCCGACCAGTTCCCCCACCGAGAG
Source organism: Promicromonospora sp. NPDC060204 (assembly GCF_042728455.1). Classification (NCBI taxonomy): domain Bacteria; kingdom Bacillati; phylum Actinomycetota; class Actinomycetes; order Micrococcales; family Promicromonosporaceae; genus Promicromonospora; species Promicromonospora sp. NPDC060204. The sequence goes on along the minus strand of NZ_JBHWZO010000087.1, from coordinate 490 downwards.
GGAGATCAGCGTGTCCGAGCAGACCAGCACCAAGACCGGCACCAAGACCAGCACAGTGTCCAGCCTGATCAGAATGCTCGTCGTCCTGTCCGCCATGGTCAGCCTCGTCGCCGGCGGCGTCACCGTCGCCCCGGCCGCGAGCGCGACCGTCTACGGCTCCTGCACGCACAGCGGCTGCACGGAGGCGTACTCCTCGAAGTCGATCTGGAGCTCGAAGGGCTACCCGAGCACCCGAGGCTGGGTCAGCTGGCCGAACGGCCAGTGCAACTATGCGGGCGGCACGCACCAGAACCGCGAGGGTCAGCTCCCGGCCGGCCACTCCTACCTCGAGTTCGACGTGACGCCGCGGGCATGCGGCGCCGCGCGGCAGTCCTACCGGCTCATCCTGGACCGCACCACCGGGGTGACCTACTTCTCGCCCAACCACTACGGCGACTTCTACCGGATGTGACCGGTCCGTGCGCGGCGCCCGTCCCGCTCGGGGCCGGAC
>NZ_JBHWZO010000086.1:0-22704 GCF_042728455.1 Promicromonospora sp. NPDC060204 | reverse complement strand
GGGCGGGGCGGAGGGCGGCGCGCTCACGGCGCGCGGCGCGGAGACAACGGCCACGACGGACCCCTCTTCCTCGATCGGTCGGACCGGGTCACAGGCGGGCGATCGCGGCGTCGGCGATGCCGGCGAGCTGGGCGATGGCCTGCTGCGCGGTCTGCTGGCCGACGACGGCGGTCTCGAGGGTGGGCTTGATCTTCTCCCGGATCTCCATCCAGGCCGGGGTGCCGCCCTCGGACCGCGCCTTGTCGAGGTTCTCCAGCGCGAACGCGACCATCGGGTTGCCCTTGACGTAGTCGCTGTCCGCGAGGTCGGAGATCGCGGGCACGGAGCCGCGCTGCTCGGAGGCGACCAGCACTGCGTCGGGCGAGCCGAGGAACTCGACGAGCGCCCGGGCGGCGGCCGGGTTCTTGGAGCTGGCCGACTGCGAGATCATCGTGCCGCCCTGGAGCATCGCCGGCCCGGTGTTGCCGAGCACGAAGGTGCCGACCTTGTCGATCAGCTCCGGGTTCTGCTGCTGGAGCTGCACGTACAGCGAGTTGTTGGTCATCATGATCGCCGAGGTGCCCTGCTGCAGGGTGGTCGGCTGGCCCGCCTCGGTCGTGAGGGCGAAGTCGGCCGAGCCGTCCGCCACCATGTCGAGGAAGAGCTGCAGGGCCGCGACCCCCTCCGGGCTGTCGAACAGCACCTCGCGCCCGTCGGCCGAGAACAGCTCGCCGGAGTTGCCGAACAGGAACGTCTCCCAGCACTGGCGCAGGTCGATCGAGAACGGGTCGAACCCGGCGCGCTGGAGGGTCCCGTCCTTGTCCCGGACGGTGAGCTCCTTGGCGATCTCGCGCAGCTCGGCCCAGTCCTTGGGCGGGGCGGTGATCCCGGCCTCCTCGAAGAAGTCCTTGCGGTAGGCCACGATGCGGGTGTCCAGCACCATGGGCAGCGCGTAGAGCTTGCCGTCGAACCGCGACGGCTCCAGCACGCGCTCCTCGTAGGTGTAGCGCGTGGCCAGCGACTCGGGCAGGGGCGCGATCGCGTTCTTGTACGCGAACGGCGGGATCCAGCCGACGCCGAGCGTGACGACGTCGGGCATGAGGCCGCTCGCCAGGCCGGTCGTGATCTTCTCGTTGAGGGAGCCGTAGTCCGTGTAGTCCACGGTGACGTTGACGTCCGGGTACTTCTCGTTGAACTGCTTGAGCAGCTTGCCCTCGAGCGTCTCCTTGCCCGTGGCACCCTCGAACAGCGCGCACAGGAAGGTGATGTCGCCCTCCGCGGGCCCGGTGACGTCGGCTGCGGGTGCGCCGCTCCCGCTCGTCGTGGCGCAACCCGCCATGACGGTCGCGGTCCCGAGGCCCATGGCCGCGATGAAGCTGCGACGGCTGAGTTCCATGACTTGCCCTTTCGATCGGCACTGATCTCCACGCAGGGCGGGAGTCAGCTGTGACTCCCGGTGTAACGATGCACTGACGATAAGGGGGCCATCAGGCAGGGGTCAAGTGCCGATTTATGGACTATGCTCGGACCTGTTCAGTCCATCGATGCACTGGCTGATGGGCCTGAATCCCGATCCGGAGGGGGCCGCACGCGCACATGGCTGGAGTCACGATCCTTGACGTCGCACGAGCGGCGGGGGTGTCCACGAGCACGGTCTCGAACCTGCTCAACGGCCGGACCGACCGGATGCTGCCCGAGACGCGGCACCGGGTGGAGTCCACCATCCGCAAGCTCGGCTACCGGCCCAACCGCGCCGCCCGCCAGCTGCGCACGGGCAAGCCGCAGGTCATCGGCCTGGTGGTGCCGTCGGTCGGCAACCCCTACTGGGGCGCGCTCGCGCGCCACGTCGAGGCGGCCGCGCTGACCCAGGGCTACCACGTGCTGCTCTGCAACTCCGAGCGCGACCCCGAGCGCGAGCGCCAGTACGTCGACGAGCTCGTCTCCGACGGCATCCGCGGCATCGTCCTGTGCTCGTCCCTGCCCTCCCTGGAGCACGTCGCGAGCCTGCTCGACGACGGCCTGCGGCTGGTCGCCTTCGACCGCACCGCCCAGGCGGACGACCCGGCCGGCCTGATCAACGTGAGCGTCGACAACACGATCGGCGCCGAGCTCATGGGCGACCACCTCGTCTCGCTCGGCCACCGCCGGATCGCGTTCGTCTCGGGTTCCATCCGGTCGATCAACCGCACCGAGCGGTTCCAGGGCTTCCTGCGCGCGCTGGAGCGCGCGGGCATCGCGCGGCCCGACGTCGTCACCTGGCCCGGCAGCATCGTGGACAGCACCTTCGGCGACGTCGAGGCCGCCGAGCTGGGGCGGGTCGCCACCACCGAGCTGCTCACCGGTCCCAACCCGCCCACCGCGATCTTCGCCGTCAACGACATGACGGCCATCGGCGTGTGCCGCGCCGTGCGCGACGCCGGGCTGGAGGTGGGCCGGGACGTCTCGGTCGCGGGCTTCGACGACATCGTGCTCGCCGAGCTGTACTCACCGGCCCTGACGACCGTGCGGCAGCCGATGAAGGAGATGGCGGCCGCCGCGTTCCGCGCCCTCCACGAGCCGGCGGACGACGACGCCGCGAGCCGGGGCAGCTCGCTGCTCTTCCGGCCCGAGCTCGTGGTCCGGGACTCGACCGGGCCGGCGGCGTCCTGACCCGCAGCGCGGGCCGTCCGCCGTCAGGTGGCGTAGACCGCGATCTCGGTCGCCTTGACCACGAAGTAGGCCGGCGAACCCGGGGCGAGGTCGAGCTCGGCGGCCGCTTGGGGCGTGACGTCGGCGCTCAGCTCCTCGGTGCGCACCCGGATCTGTCCGCCCTGCGGCTCCAGGTGGGTGATCGTCACGCGGAGCGCGTTGCGCGGGCTGCCGCCGGGGTCGTCGAGGAACACGGACACGGCGTGGGGCGGGAACACCGCCACGGCGGCGTCGCCCGCGCGGGGCGTCGGCCCGTCGGGCCGACCCTCGATCCGCAGGCCCGCCGGGGTGAGCACCGCGCCGTCCCGCCAGGTGCCGGTGATCATGTTCAGCCCGGCGATCTGGGCGGTGAACCGGCTGCGGGGCTGGGCGAGCACCTGCGCGGTCTCCCCCTGGTCGACGATCCGGCCGTCCTCGATGACGGCGACCTCGTCGGCGAGCAGCAGGGCGTCCAGGGCGTCGTGCGTGACCAGCAGGACGGTGCGGTCGGCCAGCACCCGCCGCAGGGTCTGGCGCAGGGCCGGGGTCACGGCGACGTCGAGGGCGGCCATCGGCTCGTCCAGGAGCAGCAGCCGCGGGTCGGCGGCCAGCGCCCGGGCCACGGCCGCGCGCTGCGCCTGTCCGCCGGAGACCTGGGCGGGGCGCCGGTCGGCCAGCTCCTCGATCCCGACCTCGCCCAGCCAGTGGCGGGCGACGGTCCGGGACCCGGCCCGGCCCGCGCCGCGGCTGCGGGGGCCGAACGCGACGTTGTCCAGCAGGCTCAGGTGCGGGAACAGCAGCGGCTCCTGCGCCAGCAGCGAGACCTGCCGGTCGTGCGGGGCGACCAGGACGTCCCGCTCGCCGTGACCGGCGACGGTCAGCGGGCGCCCGTCCAGCACGACCCGCCCGGTGTCCGGGCGCAGCAGCCCGGCGGCCACCGCCAGGGCGGTGGACTTCCCGGCGCCGTTCGGGCCCAGCAGCGCGAGCGTCCGTCCGGGGGCGATGTCGAAGGTGAGGTCGACGCCCCGGTCGGCCACGGCGGCGTCGTAGTGGAAGGTCACAGGCTGCTCCTGCCCTGCCGGGCGAACCCGATCACCAGGATCGCGACCACCACCAGCACCAGGGACAGGGCCACGGCCGCCTGGGCGTCCGTCTCCCGGCGCAGGTAGATCTCCAGCGGGAGGGTGCGGGTGACGCCCTGCAGGCTGCCGGCGAACGTGATGGTGGCGCCGAACTCGCCCAGCGACCGGGCGAACGCCAGCACCGCGCCGGAGACCAGGCCGGGCAGCACGAGCGGCAGCGTGACGCGCCGGAACACGGTGGTCGGGCGGGCGCCCAGCGTGGCTGCCACCACCTCGTACCGCTGGCCGGCCGTGCGCAGCGCGCCCTCCAGGCTGACCACGAGGAACGGCAGCGCGACGAACGTCTGCGCCATGACCACCGCGGTGGTGGAGAACGCGACCTGGATGCCGAGCACCTCGAACGTCTCCCCCAGCAGCCCGCGCCGCCCGAACGTGTACAGCAGCGCGATGCCGCCGACCACGGGCGGCAGCACCAGGGGCAGCAGCACCAGGGAGCGCAGCACGCCCTGCCCACGGAAGCTCGTGCGGGCCAGGACCAGCGCCATGGGGACGCCGAACAGGACGCACAGCAGGGTGCTGGTGCCGGAGGTGCGCAGGCTCAGCAGCAGCGCCTCGACGGAGGCCGGCGAGACGAGCAGGTCGAAGAACCGGCTCCACGGTGTGCGCAGCACGATCGCCGCCAGCGGGAGCAGCACGAAGGCCGCTCCCGCCGCGGCGGGGACGAAGATCCAGGCCGGGACGCCGACCCGGCCGGGCGGGGCCGCCATGTCAGGGGGCCGGCGCGAACCCGGCGTCGTGCAGGACGGTCTGCCCGCCCTCGGCCAGGACGAGGTCGACGAACTCCTGGGCCAGGTCGGCGTTCACGCTCTCGGCGACGGGCGCGATCGGGTAGACGTTCACCGCGGCGGCGGACTCGGGGAACTCGATGCCCTCGACGTCGTCGCCGGCGCCGATCACGTCGGTCACGTACACCAGCCCGGCGTCGGCCTCACCGGAGGTGACCTTGGCGAGCACGTCGGTCACGGACTGCTCCTCGCTCACCGGGGCGAGCTCCAGGCCGGCGGAGTCGGCGACCTTCTGGGTGGCGGCGCCGCACGGCACCTCCGGGGCGCAGATGACCAGGTTGAGGTCGCCGGCCAGGTCGTCGAGGCCCTCGACCCCGGCGGGGTTGCCCGGGGGCACCGCGATCTCCAGCGTGTTGGACGCGAAGGCGACCGGCTCGGCGCCCTCCAGCCCGTCCGCGGTCAGCTTCTCCATGTTGGCCTCGTCCGCCGAGGCGAAGACGTCGGCCGGAGCGCCCTCCTGGATCTGCGCCACCAGGTCCGAGGAGCCGGCGAAGTTGAACTCCACCTGCACGCCCTCGTGCGCCTGCTCGAACTCCTCGCCGATCTGCTCGAACGTCGCGGTCAGCGACGCCGCCGCGTACACGGTCAGGGTCGTCTCCTCGGCGACGGCGCCGTCGTCCGCCGCGTCGGCGTCACCGGACCCGCCGGACCCGCAGCCGGCCACCGCGGCGGCCAGCACCAGTGCGGCGGTCGTGATCGAGAGCGCTCGCCTCATGATTCTCCTTTGGCTGTTTCCACGATCACCGTCGTGGACTTGATGACGGCCACCGCGACCGAGCCCAGCTCCAGACCCAGGTCGCGCACGGCCTCGCTGCTCATGAGGGACACCACACGGAACGGCCCGCACTGCAGCTCGACCTGGGCCATCACCGCGTCGGTCCGGATGTCGGTGACCAGCCCCACGAACCGGTTGCGCGCCGAGCTCGCCGTCCCGCCGGGCGGGCCGGGCAGAGTGGCCTGCTGGCGCGCGACCAGGGCTACCTCGTACCCGTCCACGACCTTGCGGCCCGACTCGTCGGCTCTCGCCGTCAGCAGGCCCTTGTCGACCCACCGGCGCACGGTGTCGTCGCTCACCCCCAGGTAGGTGGCGGCATCTCGGATCCTCATGTGCGGCACGCGGACGATCCTAGCGCCGAGGAGTCGGACGCCGGGACACCTTCCGGCCACGATCTGCGGATCTGCTGTCTACCCTTCGGAGGTCCGCGTGCGCTGGTAGTGGCGCCGAGCCTTGAACCGGTTGCCGCAGAGGGCCATCGAGCACCAGCGAGCGGTGTTCGCGTTGCTGCGGTCGAGCAGGAACCGGCAGCACTCGGGATTCGCACAGGGCCGCAGCCGGTCGGGGTAGCGCTCGTCGACCGCCACCCAGGCGAGCAGCGCACGCGCCGCGAGCCGCTCCTCCGCGGACGCCTGGAGCTCCCAGCGGACGGCGCCGTCGCGCACCCGTGGACGCAGCTCGATCCGCTCGACGTCAGCGGCCAGCGGCTGCGGTCCGGAGCCGTCGCGGACCGCGCGCTCGATCGCGTCCCGGACGTGCCGGAGTGCCGCGGCCTCCTCGGCGGAGCCGCCCCCGTCGCGCGCCGCGGCCCAGTCTGCTGCGGCGACCGGGTCCGCGAGCTCGTCGACCCGCTCCCCGTCGACCACCGGTGTCGTGTTCAGCAGGTCCAGCAGCAGGTCCTCGTCGTCCCGGGTGACCAGATCCATCTCTAACCCCCTTAGTCGGTGTTGACAGGTTAGCACTCGCGCTGTTCTCATAACCAGACCACACCGATCGAGAGGGTTAGCATCATGGTCGCCATCCATCACCGGTTCACCGACGTCGACGGGCACCGGATCTTCTACCGCGAGGCCGGACCGGCGGACGCGCCCACGGTCGTCCTGCTCTACGGCTATCCGACGAGCTCGCACATGTTCCGCGCCCTGATCCCCCGGCTCGCCGAGGACTACCACGTCGTGGCGCCCGACCACCTCGGCTTCGGGCTCTCGGACGCCCCCGGCGTCGACGAGTTCGACTACACCTTCGACGCGCTCGCGCGGATCACGGCCGGGCTCCTGTCGAACCTGGGCGTCACCCGGTACGCGATCTATGTCCAGGACTACGGTGCGCCGATCGGCTGGCGTCTCGCACTTGCTGACCCGACCGCGATCACGGCGATCATCAGCCAGAACGGCAACGCCTACGAGGAGGGGTTCGTCGAGAGCTTCTGGACGGACGTGTGGGCGTGGGGGCAGGAGCAGAACGAGCGGACCGAGCCCGGTGTGCGCTTCGCCCTGAGCCGGGAGGCGATCCGGTGGCAGTACCTGCACGGCGTGCCCGACCCCACGCTGGTGGATCCCGGCACCTGGGAGCACGACCTCGCGCTCGTGTCCCGCCCGGGCAACGACCTGGTCCAACTCCAGCTCTTCCGCGACTACACCACGAACCGGCCGCTGTACCCCGAGGTACAGCAGTACTTCCGCGACTCGCAGGTCCCGCTGCTGGCCGTGTGGGGAAGGAACGACGAGATCTTCGGCCCCGCCGGCGCCCAGGCCTTCGCCCGGGACCTGCCCGGCGCACGGATCGCCCTGCTGGACGGCGGGCACTTCCTGCTCGAGTCCGCCCTCGACGAGACCTCCGGCCTGATCCGCGACTTCCTCGGGACGGCCCTGGCCCGATGACGTCGGGCCGGTCCGGCGTCGCCCGAGCAGCTCACGCCATGGCCGCCCGCGCGCTGCTCCACAGGGCGCCGGGATTCGCGCGGTCGAGGGCGGCCGGACAGGAGATCCGCGGGATCTGGCCCGGGAAGAGCCTCCCCCACGATCCGTCGCGCGCCTCGGACCGGGTCGCGGCCGAAGGACCCGACCCACTCGACCAGCTCGGCGTTCTGGTCGACGGAGAGATAGGTGTCCACCAGGACGGCGTCGTGGTCGCCGAGGATCAGCGTGGCGGAGTTCGCGACCCACCGGAGGTCCTCGGGACCGTACGGCAGGTCCCGCGTGAGCCCCGGTCGCGTCGCGGTGCGCACGGCATAGGTGAGGCCGGTTCCACCTGGCATCCCGGCTCCCTCCGTCGGTTGCGGACGACCGATCCCCCCAGCATCGGCGCGCGGTTCGGACGGCGCACTTCCAGGTCGTACCGACCGGGTCAGCTGCCCTGCTGTGGTGGGCCGGGCTCCTGGGGCCCTGTGGTGTCGAGGGGCACCGCCGCGGAACGCACGATCCCGAGCTGGACCGACTGGCGGCCCAGCACGGCGTCGAGCAGCCAGTCGACGGCGGTGCGGACCCGATTGCCCGGCATGGAGATCAGGTGGTACCCGCGGGTCACGGCCTTCGCCAGGAGCCCCGACATCGGGATCTGCAGCGGGTTCGCGGCCGCCTGGAGCCCGCCGAGGTCCACGACGAACCCGAGGTCGTGGTGCTTGTACGCGCGGACGGTGCCGTACCCGAGCGACGCCGCGACGTTCCGGCCGGCGAGCGCGCCCTGGCGGCTCGCGTGCTGGGCGGTCATCGCCGTGACCTCGCCCGGCCGGGTGACGTCGGGCACGGCCGCGGCGTCCCCGCACGCGAACATGCGCGGCCGTCCGGGCACCTCCAGCGTGGTCTCCACGACCAGCCGGCCCTTCTGCGTCTCGAGCCCGGTGTCGCCGACCAGCGGGTCGGGCCGCACGCCGACGCACCACACCAGCGTGCGGGACGGCACCAGCTCACCGGTGGTGAGCCGCACGCCGTCGGACATCGCCTCCTGCACCGAGGCCCCGGTCTCCACCCGGACGCCGCGGCCGCGCAGCACGCGGTCGGCCGCACGGGACAGCCGCGGGTCGAGCTCGGGCAGCACCTTCGGGGCGAGGTCCAGCAGCATCCAGCGCATCCGCTGGTTCGCGAGCACGGGGTGCCGCCGGCGCAGCGCCTCGGTGAGCAGCGGTCCCTGCGCCGCGACCTCCGTGCCGGTGTAACCCGCGCCGACGACGACGAACGTGCAGCGCGCGTCCCGCTCCGCGAGGTCGTCCGTCGCAGCCGCCAGCTCCACCTGACGGATCACGTGGTCACGCAGGTACAGGGCCTCCGCGACCCCGCGGAAGCCGTGCGCGTGCTCGGCGACGCCCGGGACCGGCAGGAGCCGGGTGACGCTGCCCGCCGCGACGATCAGCCGGTCGTAGCGCAGGGTGTGCGTCCCGCCCTCCGGGTCGGTGTACTCGACGCGGTCCTCGTCCGCGTCGATCGCCGTCACGTCGCCGAGGGCGAGCCGCACCCCGCGCAACGTCGCCGGGATCGAGACGGTCACCCGCCGGGGATCGATCACGGCGGCCGCCACCTCCGGCAGCAGCGGCAGGTAGAGGAAGTAGTCCGTCCGGTTCACCAGGACGATCTCGACGTCGGCCGAACGCGGCAGCGTGCGACGCAGCGCTCGCGCCGCGTTGTAGCCGGCGAAACCGCCCCCGACGATCACGACTCTTGTCGGACTCCCACTCATCGCTACCTCGCTCGATCTCGTCGTTGACACCCGCGTACGGAGGATGGGCAGAGCTCACCTCCCTGACCGTGCCACGGCCACCGCCGCTGCGCACGCTCCCGGCGGCACGTCATGGACGGCAGGTAGACGACATGGCCCCGGCGAACGTGACACTCTCCTCGTGCACCGGAGCCTGAGGCGCTCCACGTCGTTCGTGCGGAGCCGGAGGGCGGATCTTTCGTCCGTTCCTGACCGCTACGACGCGGCGCGGTCCGGGGCGGCGAGGCTTTCCAGGTGGGCGATGGCGACGTCGACCGCGATGGCCATGGGCTCGACGTCGCGGGCCGTCTGCGCGAGGAGATAGCCGCCCTGGAGGGAGGCGAGGAACCCGACCGCGAGGCGGGAGGTGTCGATCGAGTCGTCCAGCACGCCGGCGCGCTTCATCCGGCCGAGGGCGCACGCGAGGCACGATCCCTTACGGCCGCCCGCGAAGCGTGCGCGGCTGTGCGATCCGCGATGGAATGGACCCATGAGCCATCGAGTCACGATCGACGGCACCACGATCGAGACGCAACACCTGCGCCTTCGGCCCTGGCAGCCGGACGACGCCGTCGGGGCGCTGGCGATCTACGGGGAGGCCGACGTCGCCCGGTGGCTGGCCCCCGCGATGGACAGGATCGACGACCCCGAGCGGATGCGGGAGATCATCGAGCGCTGGGCCGCCGAGCACACCGGGACCGGACGGCCGACGGGCCGCTGGGCGATCGACGACCTCGACAGCGGGAAGCTCGTCGGTGCCGGGCAGATCCTCGGTCTCCCCCCGGAGGGGGAGGACCTCGAGCTCGGCTACCAGTTCGCGCCGAGCGCCTGGGGCCGTGGGCTGGGGTCCGAGACCGGTCACGCGCTCGCGCACTACGCGTTCTCCCATGACGAGGAGGAGGTGTTCGCCGTCGTCCGCCACGGCAATCAGCACGGCATCAGGACGGCGCGCGAGATCGGCATGGAATGGGTCGGTGAGACGACGAAGTACTACGACCTGAGGCTTCAGGTCTTCCGGCTGCGCAAGGGCGATCTCGACGTGCCCGGGTAGAAGGCTGCCGGGTGAGACGCCCGGGAGGCGGTGCGTCGCCCACCGCGGTGCGGTGGGCAACGCCTGCTCGGTCAGCTGGCGGCGGCGCTGCGCCGGGGAAGCACCCAGTTCGGGCGCGGGTAGTGGCAGGTGTACCCGTTCGGATAGGTGATCAGGTAGTCCTGGTGCTCGGGCTCGGCCTCCCAGAAGGGTCCTGCGGCCTCGATCGTCGTCACCGCCTTTCCGGGCCAGAGGCCCGACGCGTCGACGTCGGCGATCGTGTCGCGAGCGACCTCGTCCTGCTCAGGGGTGAGCGGGAAGATCGCCGAGCGGTAGCTCGTCCCGACGTCGTTGCCCTGCCGGTCGAGGGTCGACGGGTCGTGGATCTGGAAGAAGAAAGCCAGGATGTCGCGGTACGTCGTCGCGCTCGGGTCGAAGACGATCTCGACGGCCTCGGCGTGCCCCGGGTGGTTGCGATAGGTCGCATGGTCGTTCCGGCCGCCGGTGTAACCGACCCGGGTGGCCAGGACGCCGGGCTGCCGGCGGACGAGGTCTTCCATCCCCCAGAAGCAGCCGCCCGCGAGCACTGCCGTCTCCGTCCCGGGCGTGCGCGTGACCTGCCCGGTGTCCTGTGTTCCGCTGCTCATCAGTTCTGCACCTCTTCGTTCGGCTCGGACTCGGACTCGGACTTGGACTCGAACAGGGCCAGGTACTCGCCGTAGCCCTCAGCCTCCAGCTCGGCGACCGGGACGAAGCGCAGTGCCGCCGAGTTCATGCAGTAGCGCTCACCCCCGCGATCCGCCGGACCGTCGCCGAACAGGTGCCCGAGGTGGCTGTCCGCGGCGGTGGAGCGCACCTCGGTACGCACCATCCCGAACGACCTGTCCGTCACGGCCCGCACGGTGCCTGCGCCGATCGGCCTGGTGAAGCTGGGCCAGCCGGTGCCGCTGTCGTACTTGTCGGTAGAGGAGAACAGGGGCTGGCCGGAGACCACGTCGACGTAGATGCCGGGCTCGTGGTTGTCCCAGTACTTGTTCCGGAACGCCGGCTCCGTACCCCCTTCCTGCGTGACACGGAACTGCGTCGTCGTCAGCCGGCGCAAGGCCTCGGGCGAGGTGTTGTAGTCGTGTGCCATGTCGGCTTTTCCTTTCTGACGCCCCTGGGAGGCGTCGTCATGAAGCACAACACCGTGGCCCCCGGTTGTGGTCCCGGCGCCCGACGGCCGTCCTGGTCTCGTGGGTGTCACCGTCCGCCGTCGTCTTACCCGGCACGTAAGACGTCGGCGTCTCACGCCGCTAACGGTGACGAACCGAAATACGGTTGAGGGCACTTGAGCGAGACAGGGAGGCGCCCGATGAGAGCCGTCGTGGTGACTGACGAGGCCGCGGGTACGGCCGGGATGACCTTGGCCGATCGACCCGAGCCTGAGCCGGCCGGGAACGACGTCGTCGTGGAGGTCCACGCGTCGGGGTTCACCCCGGGCGAGCTGACGTGGCCAGGCACCTGGACCGACCGCCTGGGGCGCGACCGGACGCCGTCGATCCCCGGGCACGAGGTGGCCGGTGTCGTGAGCGCGCTCGGCTACGGCACGCGCGGCCTGTCCGTCGGCCAGCGGGTGTTCGGGCTGGCCGACTGGACCCGGGACGGCACGCTCGCCGAGTACGCGGCCGTCGAGGCACGCAACCTCGCGCCGCTCCCCGGCGACGTCGACTTCACCGTGGGCGCGAGCCTGCCGATCTCGGGCCTGACCGCGCTGCGCTCGACCTCGGCGCGCAGGAGTTCGTCGACCTCGACGGAGACGCGCTGGAGGACGTCGGTGCGGTCGACCTCGCCTTCGACATGATCGGCGGAGACATCCAGCGACGGACGGCCGCCCTGGTGCGAACAGGAGGAACGCTCGTCAGCATCGCCGGCCCGCCCGAGGCGCGGCCGGCCGACGGGCTGGCCGTCGACTTCGTCGTCGAGGCCGACCGCGCCCAGCTGAGCGAGCTCGCCCAGCGGGTCCGCGACGGGCGCCTGCGGACGAAGATCGCCCGCGTCGCGAGCCTGGACGAGGCGGTCGCCGCGTTCAACCCCACCGAGCGGGCCAAGGGCAAGACGATCATCCGCGTCCGCCCGTAGACGAACGGGCGCCCGCCAGGCGACAACGGCCGCCGACCAGGTCTGATACCCGGTCGGCGGCTTTCGCGCGCCCTCCGGCAGTTGACATCGCCCGGTGACCCAGCGCACACTCTCGCGACAGTGTGAAACACACTTTCATTCTATGAAACGAGGAGTGCGACGATGCACATTGCGATCCTTGGCCTGGGCGAGGCCGGGAGCCTGTACGCGGCCGGCTTCGCGGCCGCCGGGACCCGGCTCACGGGCTACGACCCTGCCGACTCGACCACGCCTCCGGGCGTGCTGCGTCAGGCCACGGTCGCCGACGCCGTCTCGGACGCCGACCTGGTGCTAAGCCTGACCGGCGCGCGCCACGCGCGGTCCGCGCTGGAGCAGGCGGTCCCGGCGATGCGGGCCGGCGCCTGCTTCGCGGACATGAACTCGGGCTCGCCGGCGCTCAAGGCCGAGCTCGCGACGCTGCTCGGCGAGCGCGGGGACCTCCGGTTCGCCGACGTCACGGTCATCGGCTCGGTACCCGAGCACGGGGCGGCCACCGCCCTGGTGGTGTCCGGCGACGGCGCGGAGGACGTGCGGCAGGCGTTCGCTCCCCTGGCCGCACCGGTCGACGTGGTCAGCGACCGGCCGGGCGACGCCGCGCGGCGCAAGCTCCTGCGCAGCATGTTCATGAAGAGCCTGGGGGCGAGCGTCGTCGAGGCGCTGGCCGCCGGGCAGGCCGCGGGCGACCTGGACTGGCTGCGCGGCCAGATCGCCGGCGCCCTGGCCGACGGCGTCCCGGGGATGGACCGGCTCGCCGACGGCACGACCAAGCACGGCGAACGACGCGGGCACGAGGCGCGCGACGCCGCGGCGATGGCCGCGGAGCTCGGCATCACCGCGACCATGACGCTCGCGGCGGCGGACGTGCACCTGGGCGCAGCACGACAGGCCGGCCGTCTCGAGGACTCCCTGCTTGCCGCCTACGCGGGCCTGGCCAGCGCCAACATCGGTGACGCCCGGCAACGCCTCGGCCTGGTCGACTCGGGCATCAGCGCGATGTGGCCGGGCGCCGCGGTGGTCGGCCGCGCACGCACCGTATTCTGCCGTGCCGGGGAGAACGTCGGGCTCAGCCAGGCGCTGGAGACGGCCCGCCCCGGGGACGTGCTCGTCGTCGACGGACAGGGTGACGTGGCGCGAGCATTGATGGGCGAGCTCATCGCCGAGCGCGCACGCAGCAAGGGAGTGCGAGGGATGGTCATCGACGGAGCGGTTCGCGACGTCTCCGTGCTCGCCGAGATCGGTTTTCCCGTCTGGGCCCGGGCGGTCACGCCCGCGGGCCCGTACAAGTTCGGTCCGGGCTGGGCGGGGCGGCCGGTCGCGGTCGGCGGCGTCGTCGTCAACCCCGGCGACCTCGTGGTCGGGGACGACGACGGCGTCGCGATCATCCCGGCCGCCGAGGCCGAACAGACCCTGGCGGACGCCCGCGCCATCGAGGCCGACGAGGCGGGACGTCGCGCCGCGATCGTGGCCGCACGCACGGAGGCCTCCGCATGAGCGCGATCTGGGCCCTGGTCGTCTACATCGCGGCGATCATCGTCACCAACGCGGTCCTCAAGCGGAACATCGGCGAGTCGATGATCGCCGGGTTCGTCGTCGTCAGCCTGTTCGCCGGCCCCGACATCCTGCACGTCATGACGGGCGCCCTGACCGAGGCCATGCAGGAGGAGGTCACGTACGCCGCGATCGCGTTCGTCGTCGCCTCGTACCTGATGAGCCGCACCCCGATCCTGGACCGCCTCATCGACATCATGAACTCGCTGTTCGGCAGGGTCCGCGGCGGTCCTGTCTACACCTCGATCCTCGGCGGCGGCGCGATGGGGGCGATCGCCCACATCGGAGCTGCGGTCACGGCCTCCGTGGGCTCGGTGACGATCCCCTGGATGAAGCGGTCGGGCGTGAGCCCGGCCATGTCGGCCACCGTCGTGGCCGGCTGCGCCGGCATGGGCATCACGTTCCCGTTCAGCGGGACCATGTTCATCCTCATCGGCTCCGCCGGCGTCAGCCAGCTCCTGGAGCCCAACGAGATCGTGCTGCCGCTCCTGGCGGCGGGATTCTGGTGCCTCGCCTACCGCATGTTCGCGGCCTGGATCATCGTCCGTCGCCACGGCATCCAGGCGATGGATCCCGCCGACGTCGTCCCCACCCGGCGCAGCCTCCGGACCGGCTGGACGTCGCTGCTGCTGTTCGTGGCCATCCTCGTCCCGGTGCTGGTGACGGTCGGCCCGATGGGTGCCGGGCTGTCCGCCTGGACCGGCGTCGACGTCTCGGACGCCATCAGCCTCATCGTCTGGATCCCCGTGCTGCTGGTGACGCTCGTCCTGTTCCTCGGACGCCGGCACCTGCCGCGCACGGCCTCCGGCTGGTGGACGACGCTCGGCGACAGCGCGCCGCGGATCGGGGTCATCGGCGTCACGATCGTGGGCGCCTTCGCGGCGTCGAATGTCCTGTCCGAGCTCGGCCTGCCCGCGCAGCTCACCACGCTCCTGAGCGCTCTCGACGCACCCCTGTGGCTCCTGGCCATCGCGGTGGGCGTCCTGGTCGTGGCCGTCGCCATCCCGCTGACCGGGTCCGCGACCATGGCCGCGATCGGCCCGGTGGCGGTCACCGCCCTGGTCGGCGCGGGCGTCCCCGCCCCGGTGGCCGCGGCGGCGGTCCTCGTCTTCGCCTCCACCGAGGGGGCCTCACCGCCCGCGGCGGCCCCGATCTACGTCGCCAGCGCGATCGCCGGCGTGGACCCGGTCCGGACGTTCAAGCCGCTGCTCGCCTACTTCTGCCTGCCCATCCTCGCCCTCGGGGTCCTCATGGTCCTCGGCGTCCTGCCCATCTAAGGACCAAGCCAATGCTCATCACCAGCACCCGCGCGGTGTTCACGTCCGCCATCATCCTGATGCTGCTCGGCGGGGCGGTCATCGTCGCCACCCAGGTCGCGGGGCTCGTCGCCGGGCGCGGGACGTGGCTGACCGCGGTGACCGAGAGCGTCGGGCCACCGACACTCGTCGCCGCGAGCATCGCCGGGATCCTCGCGTTCGCCCTCTCCTACGCCCCAGGTGCCGAGACCGACGACGACGTCCGGGACGACACCGAGCACCCCGCCCCGACCGACCGCCGCTGAGCCGACGGGACCAGGTCCCGACGGGAAGAGGTCCGGGCAGGACCCGGTCCGGGCAGGACCCGGTCCTGGCAGCAGCACGCGGCCAGGACAGGGTTCGCCCCGCCGGGCGGTTACCGGGCGCGCGGCAGGGAACGCCCGATCGCCGAGGCGGCCCGGCGGACCTCCTCGGCGTGCTCGACCATCTGTTCGCGGGGGTGCTTCTCCGCGGGTCCGGCCGCGGACACCGCCGCGATCACCCGACCGGAAGCGTCGCGGACCGGCACGCTCGCCGCGACGATGCCGGTCTCACGCTCACTCACCGAGACGTGGAAACCTCGTTCGCTCAGGGCGTCGAGATCCCCGCGCAGGGCGGCGACGTCGATCGGCGCGTCCTCGCCGAGCTGACGGACGTGCTCGGCCAGGGCCGCGAGCTCGACGTCGTCCATGTCGACCGCGAGCGCCTTGCCGGCTCCCAGGTGCAGCGGCAGCCTCCGTCCGACCGGGAGCTGGTAGCGCATGGGTTCCGCGCCGTCGACCCGCGCGACGAGCACCCGTTCGAAGCCGACCCGCTCGTACAGGGAGACGGTGAGGGAGGTGCTCGCTGCCAGCTCCCGCAGCACCGGGCTCGCGGTGCGCGTGAGGACGTCCGAGACGAGGAACCCGTGCGCGGCGGAGAGCACCGCCGGGCCCAGCCGGTGCGCCTTTCCCTCGCTGACGACGTACCCGCGTGCGGCGAGCACGGCGAGGATGCGCAAGGTCGTCGCCGGGTTCAGCCCGGCGGCGCGGGCGACCTCGGACAGTCGCATGGGCTCGGTGTGGCGCTGCAGCACCTCGAGGACGTCCAGGGCGCGCTCCAACGACCGCATGGGTGTCGCGGGCCGCTCCTGACCCACCTCAGTCGTTGCCGCCACCCGTCCTCCGATCGGTCAGAACCCGCTGCGGCGGGCACCCAGCACGTCGGACAACAACATAGCCCGCCGCCGGGGGCAGCCCGACCGCGGACCGGCGAGCGAGGCGAGCTCGCCCTCCTCTACGACCGGACACGCCGACCACCCGTGGGCGGCAGGCGCAGCCCGTCCAGCAACAGCGTGATGACGCCGTCGGCCTCGGCCCGCCAGTTGTGGCGGTGGTCATGGGCCGCGCCGATGCCGTGCAGTGCCATCATGACGGCGCCGGCGTCCGCGTCGGCCCGGACGGTGCCGTCTCGCACGGCGTCGGCCACCAGGTCGCCGACGGCCTCCTCCAGCACCTGGCCACCCTCGGCGAGCGCACCCGAGCGGGTGGTCATGAGAGTGGCCAGTGTCCGGGCGAGACCCTGGTAGGCGCCCATGTGGTCGACCATGCCGCGCAGGAAGACCGCCAGGGCCTCGTCCGCGGGCAGCGTGGCACGCAGCTCGCGGGCGCGTGCGCTGAGCGCGGCGACCTCCTCGTGGTAGACCGCCTCGGCCAGTGCCTCCCGGGTGGGGAAGTGGCGGTACAACGTGCCGGTGCCCACGCCTGCCAGGCGGGCGAAGTCGTCGAAGCGAAGGTCGAAGAAGTCGCCGGCGTCGAGAACTTCCCGGGCCGTTGCGAGCAGGGCCTCACGGTTGCGCCGGGCGTCGGCCCGCAGCGGCTTGGCGGCGTTCATGGATACCTCCCGTTGACAAGTGGAGACCATCTCCATATCTTTCAAGTGGAGACGATCTCCGGTTTGAGCCTAACCCATCGAGGTACGACATGAAGATCCTGATGTTCGGACGAGGCGTCATCGCCACCGTGAACGGCTGGGCCCTGGAACAGGCCGGGCACGACGTCGAGTTCTACGTCCGCCCAGGCCGCGCGGCGACCTACGGGGAGACGGTCGACCTCGATCTGCTCGACACGCGACGGCGCGTGTGGGGGAAGCCCGTGGTCGAGAGGTGGCCGGTGCGCTACCGCGAAGAGCTGGAGCCGGGTCACGACTTCGACCTCATCGTGCTGAGCGTGCAGCACTACCGGCTTGCGGAGGCGGCGGCCTTCCTGGCTCCACGCATCGGCGCGGCAACGGTGCTGGTCCTCAGCAACATCTGGACCGAGCCGCTGGCCGCGATCGGGGACCTTCCCCCCGACCAGGTCGCCTGGGGCTTCCCGCAGTCCGGTGGCGGCTTCGGCGAGAACGGCGTGCTCCGCGCGGCAATACTGCCGTCTGTCGTCCTCGGCACCTTCGGCACGCCCCCGACCGAACGCGAGCGGACCGTGCGCCGGCTGTTTCGCGAGGCGGGGTTCCGGATCCTGGAGCAACCCGACCTCCGCGGCTGGTTGTGGATCCATTTCGCGGCGGACGCCGGCCTGCACTCGCAAGGCCTGAGGCTGGGGTCGCTGGCCGACCTGGCCGGAGCGCGGCGCGAGCTGCGCGAAGCACTGCTGGCCGGCCGTGAGCTGCTGCCGCTCCTCGAGGCGCGCGGTGTCGACCTGCGGCGTCATCGAGGCAGCGTGCTGCCCATGCGCGCCCCGACCTGGCTGACGGCCTCGGTGCTCGCCTGGCTGACCGCTCATGTCGCGCCGGCCCGGTTGAGCCTCGAGACACATTCCGACCCCGAGGCCGAGGAGCCGCGAGCAGTCTGCCGGGACGCCCTGGCCGAGGCGCGGCGGCTGGGCATCGCGGTGCCGCGACTGGAGGCGGCGGAACCGAGCTTCGCCCGCCAGGGCCCGTCCCGGGCACCGACCTCGTAGCGTCCACGGCGGCGTCCGGTCGAGACCCGCGGCTCCGAACATCGAGTGACGCACGTCACGGTTGCTCCTGACCTGAGGTCAAGGTGGACGGTTCTCGCATCGGCAGGACGCCGAAGAGAACCGAGCGCTTCGAAGGAGCGAACCACCATGACCACCACCGTTTCCAACCAGGCCGCCGACCGTCTCCAGCGGGCGATCGAGGCGATCGTCGATCCCGGCATCATCGGCCTGTCGGTCCGCGTCAACGACGAGCAGGGCGAGTGGGTCGGCACCGCCGGCGCGGCAGAGGTCGGCGGGGACGTGAAGCCGCCTGCCGACGGTCACATCCGGATCGGCAGCAACACCAAGACCTTCACCGCGACCCTGGTGCTTCAGCTCGTGGCCGAGGACAGGATCGGCCTGGACGACGCGGTCGCGGACCACCTGCCTGAGTTCGGGATCGACCAGCGGATCACGGTGCGGATGCTGCTCCAGCAGACCAGCGGCCTGTTCAACTTCACCGGCGAGGTCTACGAGGACGGCTCGATGGTGTTCGGTATCCCCATCCCTTACGGCCCCGACGGCAAGGAGTGGCTGAACAACCGGTTCAAGACCTACCGGCCCCAGGAGCTGGTCGAGCTCGCGTTGTCCAAGCCTGCGCGGTTCGAGCCCGGGGCGGGCTGGAGCTATTCCAACACCAACTACGTCCTGGCTCGCCTGCTCATCGAGAAGGTCACCGGCCGTACCGTCACCGAGGAGATGCAGCGGCTGATCCTGACCCCGCTCGGCATGTCGCACACCGTGGTCCCGGAAGACGCGGAGATCGCCGAGCCGCACGCCCACGCCTACTACCGGTACGACGAGGACGGCGGGCCGCGCACGGTCGACATCACCCGCCAGAACCCGTCCTGGGTCTCCGCCGGCGGTGACATGATCTCGACCACCGAGGACCTGCACACGTTCATCGCCGCGCTCACCGGCGGCAAGCTCCTCCCGGACGAGCTGCGCGAGGAGATGTTCACCCCGCGTGCGACGGGCATCCCGAACATGGGCTACGGGCTGGGGGTGTTCGTGCTGACCACGGACGACGGTGCCACCGTGATCTCCCACAACGGCGCCGCGGTGGGCCACGCGGCGCTCATGTACGCCACCCCCGACGGGGCGAAGACCCTGACCGCCGCGCTGAACTGCGTGGACGACGCGAACCTCACCGTCGCCGCGGCGTTCCAGGGCGCCCAGCAGCGCCTCCTCGACGAGGTATTCGGCTTGGCAGGATGAGCAGATGCACAACGGAGTCACGATCGGCCAGGCGGCCGCGTTCGTCGGCATCACGATCAAGACGGTGCGGCACTACCACAAGCTCGGCCTGGTCACCGAACCCCGACGCGACGGCTCCGGATACCGGCGGTACGGATCGGACGACCTGCTCAGGCTGGTACAGGTCCGTACCCTGGCCGCCGCCGGGGTACCGCTGGCCGAGATCGGACCCCTGCTCGACGCCGACGCCGCGCTGTTCGCCTCCGCGCTCGTCCAGGTCGAACGACAGCTCGACGAACACATCGCGGAGCTGACCGCACGGCGCGCCATGCTGCACCGCCTCGCCGACGGCGACCGGGCGCTGCTGCCCGACCGCGCCGTGGCCCTGCTGGAGCGGATGCTCGGCCTCGGATACCCCGAGGACGAGGTCGCGGCCACCAGGGAGGGCTGGGTGCTGGCGCGAGCCCTGGTCCCCGAAGGCTTCGACGACTACCTCGCCCAGTTCGAGCACGCCCTGCAGGACACCAGGCTCATCGCCCTGACCAGGCGCGTCGCCGAAGCCGCGACCTGGGAGGCGGACGACCCCCGCATCGACCGCCTCGCCGCCGATGCGGCCGACCACTACCTCGCCGACCCCGCACTGCTCAGGACCGTCACCAGCATGCAGGCACGGACCGACACCGCGCCCCGGTACGCGATGATCGCCCGCCACGGTGACAAGCCGACACCGGCCATGGCACGACTGTCCGCGCTCTTCGAGTCCAGACTCCGCGCCGCCGGCGTCCGCATCCCGAGGTCCGACCCCCGTTGACCGCGAAGCGAACCGGCCCCGTCCACGTCGCCGGCAGCGCCGGCAAGGTTGGGGCGCCCCGCGAAACGACGAAGGCCGCCGACCAGGTCAGATACCCGGTCGGCGGCCTCGGTCGAGCAGGCTCAGCCGGACTTGCGGCGGAACATCTTCTGCACGGGGCCGGTCGTCTCCGAACCGTGCACAGAGCCCGTGTTCACGTCGCCTGCGGCGGTACGGCCGCGTGCGGCGTTCTTCCGGTCCAGCGCTTCCTTGAACCGCGCCTTCGCGTCAACGCTCGGCGCGGTCGCGGCCTTGGGCGCCTCAGCGTCCTGAGCCACTGCCTCCTCGGCACCAGGCTTCTCGTCCGTCACACCGATCACCTCCTCCTGTTTCGGGGGTCCCTCGATCGGGTCCGTCGTCGGCCCCAGCCTGCCCCACCGCACGCCAGGGTGCCAATCGCTTTTCGTCCGTCGCCGGCGCGCGGGCCGTTCCGATCGCTACGCCTGCGCGGCGGCACGCTCCGCATCACGCTCGGCGCGCTCGGCGCGCAGCGACGTGATCGCGCTCTCGAAGTCCTCGAGCGAGTCGAACGACTGGTAGACGCTCGCGAACCGGAGGTAGGCCACCTCGTCGAGCTCGCGAAGGGGGCCCAGGATGGCGAGGCCCACCTCGTACGCGTCGATCTCCGCGCTGCCGTTGCTCCGCAGGGTCTCCTCGACCCTCTGGGCCAGGATCGCCAGGTCGTCGTCGCTGACGGGGCGACCCTGGCACGCCTTGCGCACGCCCGCGGCGACCTTGTCGCGGCTGAACGGCTCGGTGGCGCCGGAGCGCTTGACGATCGACAGGCTCGCGGTCTCGACGGTGGTGAACCGCCGGTTGCAGTTCGGGCACTGCCGCCTGCGCCGGATCGACAGGCCGTCGTCGGCGGTCCGCGAGTCCACCACGCGCGAGTCGGCGTGGCGACAGAACGGGCAGTGCATGCTGACTCCTGCGTGGTCGGCCACGGACCGGAGAGATCCGGTCGCGCCCCGACCGTAAGCGGGCAAACCACCCCCATGCAACATCGCCGCAACATTTGACGGCGAATCGTGGCCTCCGTCCACTTCGTCGGGGTGTCCGGCCACTTTTCGGCGGCCTTCCCGTCACTCCTTCGGGAGCAGGAGGAGCTCGCCGACCCGCACGGTGCCCGACGTCATCTCGTTGAGGTCCTGCAGCCGCGCGACCGCCTGCCGCACGTCCTCCCCGGGCTTCGCGACCTGCTCGGCGAAGCCCCAGAGCGTCTCCCCCGGCTGCACCGCGTGCACCCGGACCTCCGTGGGCTCGCCCGGCGAGCTGGCGACCGCGGTCGCGCCCCACGTCGCCATCGGCGCGACCACGAGCATCGCCAGCAGCACCAGCACGACCCGGCCGCGCCGCGTGAGCCGCAGCCCCGCGAGCCCGAGCCGGTCGGCGAAGGTGCGCGGCCCGCGCGGCGCGTACGAGGAGGCGGCCGGGCGGGGCCGAGGCGGCGCGGACGCCCGGCTCTGCGTGTACGCCGGGTCCGGCCGGTAAGCCCGGACCGCGCTCGATCCGGGCACCGACGCATACGCCTGCCCGTACGCCGGGGTGTACTGCCGCAGCGGGATCACGTCCCCCATGGCCCCTCCTCGAAAGGTGACTCGAACTGTTGTCCGTCATACACACGTTCGTCGAACGCTCGTACCATTGTGTAGCACGGGACACCGTAGAAGTCGAGACACGCTCGAACATTCGTTTGAGCCGAGCACATTTGTGATCTAGAGTGGGCAGCGCACAGGAGAACATTTGTCGGAACGGGAGGGGCACGGGCATGACGGGACGGGACGGGACCAGCGACACGAGAGCCGTCGACACGGCACTCTCGGGTGTCGCCACGTTGGACGCGCCGGGCGACGGGGCGGTCGCCGACGTGCACGCGATCTCGCCGGCAGACCGCCTCACCGAGCGGCAGCGCCTTGTGCTGGACACGATTCGGCAGTCGTTCGAGACGCGCGGATACCCGCCGTCGATGCGCGAGATCGGCGAGGCCGTCGGGCTGGCCAGCCCGTCGAGCGTCAAGCACCAGCTCCAGATGCTGGAGAAGAAGGGCTTCCTGCGCCGCGACCCCAACCGGCCGCGCGCGATGGAGCTCGTCGAGCCCCTGGCCGAGCAGGTCGAGAAGCCGACACGCGGCGAGATCCACTGGCCCGAGCCGCGGCGTAGCGGCCAGGTCCACTGGGGCGGTTCGGTGCCGGACGACGCGAGCACGCCGCCGCCGTCGTACGTGCCGCTCGTCGGCCGCATCGCGGCCGGTGGGCCGATCCTCGCCGAGCAGGTCGTCGAGGACGTCTTCCCGCTCCCCCGCCAGCTCGTCGGTGACGGCGAGCTGTTCCTCCTCAAGGTCGCGGGCGACTCGATGGTCGACGCCGCGATCTGCGACGGGGACTGGGTCGTGGTGCGCCGCCAGAACGTGGCCGAGCAGGGCGAGATCGTCGCCGCCATGATCGACGGCGAGGCCACGGTCAAGACGTTCAAGCAGACCGACGGGCACGTGCTGCTGCTGCCGCAGAACCCGGCCTACGAGCCCATCCCGGGTGACGAGGCGCAGATCCTGGGCCGCGTCGTCGCGGTGCTGCGCAGCCTCTGACCGCAGAGAAACAGACAAGGCCCGGCC
>NZ_JBHWZO010000085.1:0-22983 GCF_042728455.1 Promicromonospora sp. NPDC060204 | reverse complement strand
GGTAACCCGGGTGACCTGAGCGTCTGACACGTCAGAGGTAGTTGCCCGTGACCGGCGCGGGCTTCCACCGGCCGGACGTCGCCACGTCGGCGACCCGGCTGGTCGTGAGGCCGTCGGGGCCGTGCTCCAGGATGGAGCGGCGGGCCACCTCGCGCAGGTCGGCGCCCGTGGCCCCGTCCAGGTAGGACGCGACCAGGTCCACGTCGACGGGGGCGTCCGGCGGCAGGAAGAGCCGCAGGATCTCCGTGCGCCCCGCCTGGTCCGGCGGCGGCACCTCGATGATGGTGTCGAAGCGCCCGGGACGCTTCACGGCCGGGTCGAGCGCGTCCGGGTCGTTCGTGGTGGCGAGGGTCAGCACGTCGTCCGAGCTGCGGGTGCCGTCCAGGGCGTCGAGGAACTCGGCGAACGAGGTGTCGCCGCGCGAGCCCTTGGAGGCGACCGAGTCGATCTCCTCCAGCACCACGAGGCACGGACCGAGGCCGCGGATCTCCTCGTACAGCTCGGTCATCCAGGTCCGCAGCACCTCGGCCGTGACCAGTACGACCGTGAGCGGACCGGCCAGCTCCGTGGCGATGACCCGCGTGAGCTTCGTCTTGCCGACGCCGGGGCGGCCGGCCAGCAGCAGGCCGCGCGAGGTGGTGTGGCCCAGCGCCCGCAGCGCCTCGCGGCGCGTGGTCACGCTGGAGCAGAACAGGTCCACCTCGCGCCACAGCTCGGCGGGCAGCACCACGTCGCCCCGCACCTGGACGGTGTGCCGGACCGGCGTCAGGTCGACCGTGCCGTTCCCGGACTTGGCCGACAGCACGCCGCCGCGGTACGGGTGGTCCGCCTCCAGCGTGCGCGTCAGGTCCTTGAGCACCCGCTCGGCCAGCGCCAGCCCGCCCGGCGGGGTGAAGGTGGTGATCGTGGGCGTCCCGTAGCGGTAGGCCACCTCGACGGCGACGGGCGTGTCGTACGCGGACCCGGCCGGGAACAGCACGGTGGCGACGGCGGGCACGCTCACGGAGGTGCCGTCGCCGAGGTCGAGCGCCGCGCGCTGCGGCGCTCCGCCGGGGCCGAACACGGCGACGTCGTCGGGGTAGCGGTCCACCCAGCGCTGGAGCGCGTAGGCGTGCAGCCGCTGCAGGGTGCGCGACATGTCGCGGGAGACGTTGACGAGCGTGCTCTCGTCGACGTCCCAGCGGAGGGCGAGCCACTCGGCCGACGAGCGGGGCTCCTTGGGGCGGTCCGGGACGGGGCGGCCGAGCATCGCCGCGACGGCGGCGACGGCGCGGCGTGCGGCCTCGTCGTGGTCGCCGAAGTCGGGCCAGACAGGGTCGGGCGCGCCGCGAGGGATCAGGTCGGTCGCGGAGGCGGCGCCGTCGTGGGGCAGGGTGAGGCTCCTCTCAGGGCGGGGATGTGACATGCGGACAGTTATATCCGTCGTCACCGACACGACCGCAAGGATTTCCGCGGATCAGGTGTCCGGAACGGCCCTTCCGGGCGCGCGCCGACGGCATCGCTGTCGGTGGTCCCGCGTAGACTTGTCCGCATGACCCAACCTCTCTCCAACCCGCAGGACGACCCCGTGACGCAGGGCGCTACGAGCGTCCTCGAGCGCGAGGAGACCCGGGAGGAGACGGAACCGGGAGACCACGAGCGTTTCGCGCACTACGTGCGCAAGGAGAAGATCATGCAGTCCGCCATGAGCGGCAAGCCGGTGATCGCGCTCTGTGGCAAGGTCTGGGTCCCTGGCCGTGATCCGGGCAAGTTCCCGGTGTGTCCCCGGTGCAAGGAGATCTACGACGGTCTCCGCGACCCGCAGGACGGCGGCGAGGGCGACTCCACCAAGTGACGAGCCAGCCGCAGCAGCTGCCCCACACACCGTCGTCTGCGGCCGCTTCGTCGCTCAGCCCTGCCTTTCCACGTCGTGCCCCCTGGGGTACGGCGTCGAGTCTGCGCGCCTGGCAGGCGGAGGCCCTGGAGCAG
Source organism: Promicromonospora sp. NPDC060204 (assembly GCF_042728455.1). Taxonomy (NCBI): domain Bacteria; kingdom Bacillati; phylum Actinomycetota; class Actinomycetes; order Micrococcales; family Promicromonosporaceae; genus Promicromonospora; species Promicromonospora sp. NPDC060204. Next base: position 21,015 of record NZ_JBHWZO010000085.1, on the reverse strand, counting down.
TACCGCGTGACGAACCCGCGGGACTTCCTGGCCGTCGCCACCCCGGGCGCGGGCAAGACGACGTTCGCGCTCCGCATCGCCACCGAGCTCCTCGAGCAGGGCATCGTCCGGCGGGTCACGGTCGTGGCCCCCACCGAGCACCTGAAGACCCAGTGGGCCGACGCCGCCGCGCGCGTCGGCATCCGCATCGACCCGGCGTTCAAGAACTCGCAGGGCCGGCACGGCTCGCACTACGACGGCGTCGCCCTCACCTACGCGCAGGTGGCGGCCAAGCCGGCGCTGCACCGTGCCCGCACGGAGGCGGCGCGCACCCTGGTGATCCTCGACGAGGTGCACCACGGCGGTGACGCCCTGAGCTGGGGCGACGCCGTCCGCGAGGCGTTCGAGGGCGCCGAGCGCCGCCTGGCGCTCACCGGCACCCCGTTCCGCAGCGACACGTCCGCCATCCCGTTCGTCCAGTACGAGGCCGACCGTGAGGGCATCCGCCGCTCCAAGGCCGACTACACGTACGGCTACGGCGAGGCGCTGCGCGACCACGTCGTGCGCCCCGTCCTGTTCCTGTCCTACGCGGGCGACATGCGCTGGCGCACCAAGATGGGCGACGAGGTCAGCGCCCGTCTCGGCGAGGCCATGACCAAGGACATGACCGGGCAGGCCTGGCGCACCGCGCTGGACCCGGAGGGGCAGTGGATCCCGTCGGTGCTCGCGGCCGCGGACAAGCGCCTCACCGAGGTGCGCCGCACGGTGCCCGACGCCGGCGGCCTGGTCATCGCGACCGACCAGGACAACGCGCGCGCCTACGCCACGCACCTGCAGGAGATCACCGGCAAGCGCCCGATCGTCGTCCTCTCGGACGACGAGGGCGCCTCCGGGCGCATCGAGGAGTACGCGCAGGGCGAGGACCGCTGGATGGTGGCGGTGCGCATGGTGTCGGAGGGCGTGGACGTGCCGCGCCTCGCCGTCGGCGTGTACGCCACCAGCGCCTCGACGCCGCTGTTCTTCGCCCAGGCGATCGGCCGGTTCGTGCGCGCCCGCAAGCGCGGCGAGACGGCGTCGATCTTCCTGCCGAGCGTCGCGCCGCTGCTGAACCTGGCGAACTCGATGGAGCAGGAGCGCGACCACGCGCTCGACCGGCCGCGCACGGCCGAGGAGCAGGGCATCGAGTACGACCCCGAGGCCGCGCTGATCGCGGAGGCCAACAAGGAGGAGAAGGCGTCGAGCGAGCTGCTGGGCTCGTTCCAGGCGCTGGAGGCCCAGGCCTCGTTCGACCGCGTCCTGTTCGACGGCGGCGAGTTCGGCACGAGCGCGGACCTCGGCTCCGCGGAGGAGCAGGACTTCCTCGGCCTGCCAGGGCTCCTGGAGCCCGACCAGGTGGCGACGCTGCTGCGGCAGCGCCAGGCCGACCACCTCAAGGCGCGCGGCGGTGCCCCCACCTCGCGCGAGGTGGAGAACGAGCGGTCGGAGCAGGAGCACCGGCGCGCGGCCGAGCTGCGCAAGGAGCTGTCCAAGCTCGTCTCGGCGTGGGCCAAGCGCAGCGGGCAGCCGCACGGCGTGGTCCACACCGAGCTGCGCCGCAAGTGCGGGGGGCCCGAGGTGCCCCTGGCGACCGCGGACCAGCTGGAGGCGCGCGTTGCCCAGGTCCGCCGTTGGTTCGTCGGTCAGAAGTAGGACGGGAGCAAGAAGATCCGCATGGTGAGACAAGAGGCCGTCCTGGCCGTATTCGCCCGGCCCCGGCCAGTTCTCTGGCCTACCGTGAGTGCATGACCGACGAGCTTCGGAGCATCGGCGCTCCGCTCACAGACTCGTGGCCTGCGCTCGACAACGGTGTCGGTGAACCGCGGCCGCTCCCTGCAGCACCCCTACCGGCGGTTCGCCCGTCGGTCGCCCTGCTGACCGACCGCTACGAGCTCACCATGCTCCAGGCGGCGCTGGCCGACGGCACCGCCCACCGGCACTGCGTGTTCGAGGTGTTCACGCGCCGCCTCCCCGCGGGCCGGCGCTACGGCGTCCTGGCGGGCACCGGTCGTGTCCTGGAAGCGCTGCCACACTTCGTCTTCGAGGACGCCGAGCTGGCCTACCTCCAGGACAACGCCGTGGTGGACCGCCGGACGCTCGACTACCTGGCGAACTACCGCTTCACCGGGACCATCCAGGGCTACGTCGAGGGTGAGGTGTTCTTCCCCGGCTCGCCCGTGCTGCAGGTCGAGGGGTCGTTCGCCGAGGCCGTGCTGCTGGAGACGCTGATCCTGTCGATCCTGAACTACGACTCGGCGGTCGCGTCGGCGGCCTCCCGCATGACGAGCGCGGCCGGGAACCGGCCCGTCCTGGAGATGGGCTCCCGCCGGGCGAGCGAGCAGGCCGCCGTCGCGGCGGCCCGGGCCGCCGTCATCGGCGGCTTCGCCGGGACGTCCAACCTCGAGGCCGGCATGCGGTACGGGCTCGACACCATCGGCACCGCCGCGCACGCCTTCACGCTGCTGCACGACAGCGAGCGGGAGGCGTTCGCGTCGCAGGTCGCCTCGCTGGGCGCCGGCACCACGCTGCTGGTCGACACCTACGACGTGAAGCAGGGCGTGGCAACCGCCGTCGAGGTGGCCGGGACCGGGCTGGGCGCGGTGCGCCTCGACTCGGGCGACCTCGGGGGACTGGCGGGCGAGGTCCGCCGCCAGCTCGACTCGCTCGGCGCGCGGGACACCAAGATCGTCGTCACCTCCGACCTCGACGAGTACGCGATCGCGTCGCTGGCCGCCGCGCCGGTCGACGTGTACGGCGTCGGCACGTCGCTGGTCACGGGGTCGGGCGCGCCGACCTGCGGCATGGTCTACAAGCTGGTGGCGCGGGCCGACGCGTCGGGCGTGCTGCAGCCGGTGGCCAAGGCGTCGGCCAACAAGGCTTCGGTGGGCGGGCGCAAGGCCGCCGCACGGCGCTACGGCCGCGACGGGTACGCCGTCGAAGAGATCATGGTGACCGGTCCGGACACCGCGGTGGCGGAGTGGACGCCGCAGAGCGACGACCTGCGGCCGCTGCTCGCGCCGCTGGTCGTGGACGGCGCCGTCGACTCGCGCTGGGTGGGTCCGTACGGCGTCGCGAACGCCGCGATCAACCACGGCATGGTGCGCGCCGAGCTGCCGCGCGGCGCCCGCCGGCTGTCCAAGGGCGACCCGGCGATCCCGACCGTGGACCTTCGGCTCGACGACCTCCGGGACTGAGGTCACAGCCCGGCGACAACTTGGTGGGAATCTCTGACAGGGGTGTCCAGTCCAGGGACGAAACAGCCTAGAGTGAGACCTGTGACAACTTCCCCGCTGCCGCTGCTCACGCCCCTGGGGTCAGCCGGGACGGCGGTCGAGGAGGACACCGAGGAGGCGCTCGCCTCCGGGATCGCCGACCCGTGGGTGACGATCGTCTGGAACGACCCGGTGAACCTGATGTCTTACGTGACGTACGTGTTCGAGAGCTACTTCGGGTACCCACGCGTCAAGGCGGAGCGGCTCATGACGCAGGTGCACAAGAACGGTCGCGCAGTCGTGTCCAGTGGTGGGCGCGAGCGCATGGAGGTGGATGTGCAGGCCATGCACGGGTTCGGGTTGTGGGCGACGCTGCAGGAGTCCGGCGCGCGGGGAGCCGCATGACACCGTTCCGCGCCATGCGGCGGGGTTACGAGGCTCGGTTCGAACCGGTGGAGCGCGTCGTCCTCGCCAAGGTGGCACGCGACGTCTCCGCGATGCTCCGCGAGGAGGCGGGCCTGGACCTGTTCGCCGACGACGACCCCGGGCCGTCGGCGCACCCCGCGCCGGGCAAGGGGCAGGCCTGGGCCAACGGCCTCCTCGCGCCGGACGAGCTGACCGACGCCGACCTGGCCCGGCTCACCGGGGTGACCGGCGTCGGGCGCATCCCGACGGACCCCGCGGCGCAGCGGCTCCTGCCGGACGCGAGCAAGGACGACGCGGACATCGCCGACGAGTTCCGCCGGCTCACGCAGAACGACGTCGCCCAGGCCAAGGTGGACCGGCTCGAGGCGTTCGCCGCGCTGCTCGACCTGCCGTCGGGCGAGGACGCCCCCGAGCCGCTGGGCCGGCACGGGGCGCCGCCGCCGGTGCGGGTGCCGCGCGAGGACGCGGAGCAGTTCGCCGGGGCGCTCACGGACGTGCGGCTGGTGATCGCCGAGCGGCTCGGCCTGAAGACCGACGACCAGGTCATGCAGCTCACCGACGAGATCATGTGGGACCGGCAGGCCGGCCGCGAGATCCCGGTGGCCACCGACGGGCGGGCCGCCCGCCGGTTCTGGTCCGGGGTGTTCGTCGCGGCGGGCTACGCCCAGGAGACCCTCATGGACGTGATGCTCGCGGAGCTGCGCGGACGGCGGCCCCTGGCCTAGGGGCCGCCGTCCGGTCAGAGCTCGTAGACGGTGCCCGGCCTGGCGATCTCCACCGGGCCGGCGTAGGAGCCGCGGGCCTCGGCCAGGGAGTCCTCCGGGTCGTTCCACACGGGCAGGTGCGTGAGCAGCAGCCGGCGGGCGCCGGCCTCGGTCGCCACCTGTCCGGCGCGGTGCCCGGTGAGATGGATCCCCCGCTCCACGACGTCGTCGCGCCCCTCCAGGAATGCCGCCTCGCTGAGCAGCAGGTCGGCGTCGCGCGCGAGCTCCACCACGGAGGTGCAGGCGTCGGTGTCGCCGGTGTAGGCGAGCGTCGTCGTGCCGCCGGACGCCGACGGGCCCGTGACCCGCACGCCGTACGTCTCGACCGGGTGGTAGACGCGGTACGGCTCGATGGTCAGCGGCCCGACCTCGATCTGCTTGTGGTCGGCCCAGGAGCGGAAGTCGAAGTCGTTCTCCATGGACTCGCCGTCGCTCAGCCCGTAGGACAGGGCGACGTGCCGCTCGGCGGTCGACGGCCCGTAGACCGGCAGGGGCTTGTCCCGGCGCCCAGCCCGCAGCGACCCGTGCTCGGGGTGGTAGCGCAGGTAGACGTAGAGACCCGCGAGGTCCGCGCAGTGGTCGGGGTGCAGGTGCGAGATCGACACCGCGTCGAGCGCGTGGGGGTCGACGTGCTGCTGCAGCGCACCGAAGGCGCCGTTGCCGAGGTCGAGCAGGACGTTCCAGTCGCGCGCCTCGTAGCCGGCCGCGGCCGACTCCGCCGCGGTGACCTGCACCAGGTACGACGACGCGGGCGTCGCGGGGGCCGGGAACGAGCCGGAGACCCCCAGGGGGATGAGGCGCATCAGACGGCCTCCACGAGGGAGACCTCAGGGCCGAGGAACCGGCTGGCGAGCTGCCCGAACGGCGCCGGGTCACCCGTCGTCAGGAACCGGTGCACCGGGGCGCCGGCGTCGGCCGAACGCTCCAGGTCGTGCGCCACGAGGGTGCGGTACACGTCCTTGGCAGTCTCGTCGGCGCTGGAGACCAGCGTGACGTCCTCGCCCATGACGTAGGAGATGGCGCCCGCGAGCAGCGGGTAGTGCGTGCAGCCGAGCACGAGCGTGTCGACGCCTGCCGCCTTGACCGGGTCGAGGTACTCGTGTGCGAACTTCTGCACCTCCGGGCCGGACGTGCGGCCCTCCTCGACGAAGCGCACGAACTCGGGGCACGCCTGGCTCGTGATCGTCAGTCCGGGGGTCACGTGGAAGGCGTCGTCGTACGCGCGCGACTGCACCGTGGTGCGCGTGCCGATGACGCCGATCCGGCCCGTCCGGGTGGCGGTCACCGCGGCCCGGGCCGCGGGCAGGATGACCTCGACCACGGGGATGCCGTGGCGCTGCTCGTACCGCTCGCGCGCGTCGCGCATCATGGCCGACGACGCCGTGTTGCATGCGATGACCAGCATCTTCACGCCGTCCGCCACGAGCCGGTCCATGGCGTCCAGGGCCATGGCGCGCACGGCCGCGATCGGCTTGGGGCCGTACGGGCTGTTGGCGGTGTCGCCGAGATAGCGGACCTGCTCGTTGGGTAGCTGGTCGAGGATGGCGCGCGCGACCGTGAGGCCGCCGAGGCCGGAGTCGAAGATCCCGATGGGCGCGTCGTTCACGGGGTGAAGCCTAGCGACGACATCGTGTCGGAACCGTTACCGGCGCCACGCCCTGTGCGTGACGCGCGACACGTTCCGGCAGGTCAGCGGGGTGCATTCCGGAGCGCGAAATGATCGTCGCCCGTACCACCTAGGCTGGGCGCATGACCTCCAGCACCGACCAGATCGTGCGCGCCGACGGGCGCGCCACCGACCAGCTCCGCCCCGTGAAGATCACCCGGGGCTGGCTCGACGAGGCCGAGGGTTCGGTGCTCGTGGAGTTCGGGCGCACGCGCGTGCTGTGCGTCGCCTCGTTCACCGAGGGCGTGCCGCGCTGGCGCAAGGGTTCCGGCGAGGGCTGGGTCACCGCCGAGTACGCGATGCTGCCGCGCGCCACCAACGAGCGCAGCCAGCGGGAGTCCGTGAAGGGCAAGATCGGCGGGCGCACGCACGAGATCTCGCGGCTGATCGGCCGCTCGCTGCGCGCCGTCGTCGACCTGAGCGCGCTGGGCGAGAACTCGATCGTGCTGGACTGCGACGTGCTCCAGGCCGACGGCGGCACCCGCACCGCCGCGATCACCGGCGCCTACGTGGCCCTCGCCGACGCCATCGCGTGGGGCCGCCGCCACGGGCACATCAAGGGCGGCAAGCAGGTGCTCGCCGACTCGGTCGCCGCCGTCTCGGTGGGCATCATCGACGGCACCCCGATGCTCGACCTGCCCTACGTCGAGGACGTGCGCGCCGAGACCGACATGAACGTCGTGGTCACGGGCGGCGGCAAGTTCATCGAGGTGCAGGGCACCGCGGAGCACGCGCCGTTCGACCGCGCCGAGCTCGACGCCCTGCTCGACCTCGCGGTGGGCGGCACGGCCGAGCTCACCAAGATCCAGCAGGACGCCCTCGCGCAGGAGCTCTGACCGGTCGGCGGCTGGCATGATCGGGGCATGACCTCCCTGATCGTGCCGCCCGCCGCCCGGATCGTCCTCGCCACGCACAACGCCAAGAAGGTCCCCGAGCTGCGCGCGATCCTCACCGAGGCGGGCCTGGACCTGCCCGACGGCGAGCTGGTCACCTCGGGCGAGGTGGGCGCGCCGGAGCCCGTGGAGGACGGCGTGACGTTCGCTGAGAACGCCCTGATCAAGGCGCGTGCGGTGTGCGCGGCGACCGGCCTGCCTGCGGTCGCGGACGACTCGGGCCTGGCCGTCGACGTGCTGGGCGGGGCGCCCGGAATCTTCTCGGCGCGCTGGGCCGGCAAGCACGGTGACGACCTCGCCAACCTGGAGCTGCTCCTCGGCCAGCTCGGTGACGTGCGCGCCGAGCACCGCCAGGCCGGCTTCGTGTGCGCGGCCGCGCTGGTCACGCCCGACGGGCGCGAGGAGGTGCGGCTCGGCGAGATGCGGGGCGTGCTGGCCACGGCGCCGCGCGGAGCCAACGGCTTCGGCTACGACCCGATCCTGGTCGTGGACGACGACCGGACCGCCGCGGAGCTGTCCGCGGACGAGAAGAACGCGATCTCCCACCGCGGCAAGGCGTTCCGCGCGCTGGCGCCGGTGGTCGTGGAGACCCTCCGGGGCTGACCCTCGGCGGGCTGCGCTCGCCGAGCCGCGCTCGCGGAGCCGAGCGACCATGCACCTGCTGCCAGGACGGGCTCCGTTCTGGCAGCAGGTGCATGGTCGATGTCGGGCCGGGCCGCCGTCAGCTCTCGGCAGCGCGGGCCTGGCCGCGGCGGATGCCCGCCACCAGGGCGCGCCAGCCGAGCATCGTGATCGCCAGGAAGATGGCGGTGACCAGCGCGAACGACCACGCCAGGCCGCCGCCCGTGAGGCCGCGCAGCGCGAGGCCGCCGAGCACGGTGACCGCCCAGATGATCACGCCGGTGGGCCAGACCCGCGCCGGGTCGCGCCACGCGCGGCTCACGGCCCAGCCGATCGCGGCGGCCAGCGCGAAGGGCCACACCACGCGGCCCAGGGCGGCGACCAGCGACCCGTCGTGCGACGCGATGCCGACGACCGTGAAGACGAGGACGGCGACGGCGTCGGCCACGGCCGCGGGCCAGACCGGGGTTCGAGAAGTGCTCACCAGCGCATCCTAGGTGCCCGCCCGCCGCTGAGCGGTCAGGGGCTAGGCGGGCAGGGTCCGCAGGTACGCCACGTAGTCGCTGAGCGCGGCCCGGACCTCGTCGGGCGTCAGCCCGAACCGCTCCAGGGTGTACCGGTGCGGGTGCCGGGGAGCGTTCAGGGCCGCGGCCAGATTCGCGTCGTCGACCGGGCCCCAGCGGGCGTCGAGCCGCTCGAACAGCTCGGGCAGCACCGTGCCCGGGTCGCCGGTGAGCCGGTCGTACGACAGGTCGACCAGGACGTCGGGCCCCAGCTCGGCGCGCTGGGCCAGCGCCCGGGACACGCCCCGCGACATGATGGCCAGCCACTCCGGGCCGATGCTGGTCAGGTCCACGGCGTCCGGCCGCCGATGGATGCGCTGGGCGGACTCGGCCAGCGAGCACAGCGAGGCCACCGCGGTCTCGGGAGCCCGGTGCGTCCACACGAACCGGGCGTCCGGGAACACGTCCCGGATCGCGGCCAGGTGGAAGAGGTTGGCCGGGTGCTTGAGCACCCACCGCCGCTCCGGCCGGCCGTACGACAGCAGCTGGAGCGCGTCGCGCAGGAACCGGTAGTCGGGCCGGGCGTCGAAGCCTGCCAGCCGGTCGAGGTACCGCGGCATCGGGACGCCGGCGGCGTGCATCTCCGAGTGGGCCCGGATGAACGTGTCCTCCTCCTCGGATGCCGCGTGCATCGGGTGGATCACGTCCCACGTGTCGCTCAGCTGGGACGTCATGGCGAACTTGCGCCGGGTGCGGCGGATCAGCGCGGCCTCGGTGGCGGCGTCGACGGCGAGGCCCGGGTAGGTCATCTCCCAGAGCTTGGGACCGCGATGGGCCGGCGACCGGGACAGCACGTTGTACGCCAGGGTGGTGCCCGTGCGCGGCATACCGACCACGAACACCGGCGCCGTCACCGGCTGCTCGTCCACCTCGGGGTGCCGGGCGCGCAGATCGCCCACGACCACGCGGGTCCGGACCCGGAGGCGCACCAGCTCCTGGCCGGCCGTCCAGCCGAGCGGGCTCAGACCGGGGAAGTCCGCGAACGCGCGCAGGGCCAGCCGGAGGTGCTCCAGGTCGGCGGCGTTCTCGGCGCTGAGGGGCGTACGGCCACGCGAGGCGCGCTCCACCATCCGGTCGAACACGGCGTCCGGGTCCCTGCGGGTGCGCGTCCCGGGAGCCAGGAGCAGGTTGGTCACGCGCAGGGCGGGCTTGACGGCGGACGAGGTCGAGGACACGTCACTCCAGGGGTCGCGGTGCGGGCCGGGATCGGGCACATCGTCGCGCGGGCGATCGGTACGCGTAAAGGAAAGGCGCATCCAGGAAGAGGCCGCCGACTTCGGGCCCGGCAGCGGTCCCCCGTAGGCTGGGCGGATGCACCTCGTCGCCCAGGACCTCGGTTTCGCCTACCCCGGGCGGCCCGTCATGGACGGTGTCTCCTTCTCGGTGTCCCCGGGCGGACGGCTCGGCGTCGTCGGCGAGAACGGCTCGGGCAAGTCCACCCTGCTGCACCTGCTGGCCGGCGACCTGCTGCCCAAGTCGGGCGAGGTACGCCGCCAGGGCACGGTCGCGCTGGTCGAGCAGGAGCTGCACCCCGCCCCGGGGCAGACCATCGGCGACCTGGTCGCCGGGACGCTCGACGGCCTGCGGAGCGCCGCCGCAGAGCTGGAGGCCGCCGCGGCGGCGTTCGACCACGGCTCCGGCGACCTGGCCGTGCTCGAACGCACGCTCTCGCTCGCGGAGCACCTCGCCGTCTGGGACGCCGACCGCCGCGTCGAGGTGGCCCTCACGCGCCTGGGCGCCCCGCGCGACCCCGCCCGCCGGCTCGACCGGCTCAGCGTGGGGGAGCGGTTCCGGGTCCGGCTGGCCTGCCGCCTCGCGGAGCGCGCCGACCTGCTGCTGCTCGACGAGCCCACCAACCACCTCGACGACTCCGCGATCGAGTTCCTCACGGGCGAGCTCGTCGCGTGGCGCGGCGGCGTGGTGCTCGTGACGCACGACCGCGAGCTGCTCGACGACGTCGCCACCGCCATCCTCGACCTCGACCCGTCCTGGGACGGCAAGCCCGTGCTCTACGGGCAGCCCGGCTACCTGGCCTACCGGTTCGCCAAGAACCAGGCGCTGCACCGGTGGCGGCAGCGCTACCGGGCCGAGCGCAAGCGGGCGGCGACCCTGGCCGAGCGGCTCGACGAGTCCTACGAGGGCCTCTCGGACGAGTGGCGCCCGGGCAAGGGCTCCCAGAAGCACCGCCGGGCCACCCGCGCCCGCATCCACGTCAAGGCCGCCGACCGGCTGGTCCAGAAGCTGGAGGCCGAGGCCATCGAGGTGCCGAGGCCGCCGGTCGAGCTGGGGTTCCCCGACCTGCCCGCGATGTCGCCGGGCTGGGACCCCAGCAACCCTGTGGTGGAAGTCCGCTCGCCGCGCGTCGGGGACGACGGCGCCGTCCGGCTGGACCTGCCCGGTACGCGGGTCGCGATCCCGCCGTCGGGCAGGCTGCTCGTGGTGGGACCCAACGGGACCGGCAAGTCGACGCTGCTCGGGGCGCTCGCCGGCACGCTGGAGCTGGACCGGGGGAGCCGCACGGTCGCGCCGGGCGCGCGCATCGGCGTCGTGGGCCAGGAGAGCGAGCCCATCACCGGCAAGGCGCGGCTGCGGACCGGGTTCGAGACGTACGCCGACGAGGCGCTGCGGCTGCTCGCCTCGAACGAGCTGGACCCCGACCACGTGGTCCCGGTCGCGGGCCTCGGGCTGCTCAGCGAGGAGGACCTGGACCGGCCGCTGGCCGAGCTGTCCGCAGGCCAGCGCCGCCGGTTCGAGCTGGCGCGGGCGCTGCTGCACGCGCCGCACGTGCTGCTGCTCGACGAGCCGACGAACCACCTGTCGATCGACCTCGTGGACGAGCTGACCCGGGCCCTCCAGGTCACGCCCTGCGCCGTCGTCGTGGCGACGCACGACCGCCGCATGCGCGCGGACCTGGAGGACTGGCCGGTCCTGGACCTGTCCTAACCCTTACGGCAGGCGGCCCACGTGGGCCATCGCCTGCTTGATCAGCATGCCCTGGCCGTTCATCATCTCGGCCTGGACGTCGTCCGCGCAGGCCTCCTCCGGCGTGAGCCAGGCGAGGTCGAGCGCGTTCTGCTGCGGGCGGCAGTCGCCCGTGACGGGCACCACGTAGGCGAGCGAGACGGCGTGCTGACGCGGGTCGTGGAACGCGGTGATCCCCGGCGTGGGGAAGTACTCGGCGACGGTGAACGGCTGGGGCGACGGCGGCACCTGCGGCAGCGCGACGGGGCCGAGGTCCTTCTCGATGTGCCGCAGCAGCGCGTCCCGGAGGCGCTCGTGGTACATGACGCGCCCGGAGACCAGAGCCCGGGTCATCGCACCCTGCGGGTTCACGCGGAGCAGCAGCCCGACGGCGACCACGTCACCCGAGTCGTCGACCCGGACCGGCACGGCGTCGACGTACACGAGGGGGAGCTGCGCGCGTACGACCGCGAGGTCCTCGTCGGTCATCCAGCCCGACACCGGGGTGGGCTCGCGGTAGAAATCGTCGGCTGGGTAGTCGGCAGTGTCCGTCACGGGTCCGTTTCTACCAGGTCGGGCGTTGCGGTGCCTGACCCCGCGCCGCCCCGTGGACACCCGGATGTGACACGGATCGCCGAACCGCCGCTCCTGGAATAGCAGAGGGTGGGGCTGTGCTCTACCTGGTAGACGCCCAACGAAAGGAAGCGTGACATGGCAACTGTCGACATCACCGACGCCACGTTCGAGAAGACCGTCAGCGACAACGGGATCGTGCTCGTGGACTTCTGGGCCACCTGGTGCCCGCCGTGCAAGATGTTCGGACCCGTCTTCGAGGCCTCCTCGGACAAGAACGACGACATCGTGCACGCGAAGATCGACACCGACGCCAACCCGGGCATCTCGGCCGCGGCACAGGTGACGTCCATCCCCACGCTCATGGCGTTCCGTGACGGCGTGCTCGTGTTCCGCCAGGCGGGCGCGCTGCCGGCCAAGGGCCTTGCCGAGGTCGTCGAGGCCGTGCGCGGGCTCGACATGGACGTGGTCCGCAAGGACATCGCCGCGCAGCAGCAGAACTGACGCGGCGGGCGGGCCTGGTGGCCCGCCCGCGGTACGCCTACCGGCCGAGGGCCGTCTCGACGGCCCCGACCAGGTCGGCGGGGCTCCCCGTCTCCAGCTTCTCGCCGTCCAGGAAGAACGTCGGGGTGCCGCTGACGCCGAGCGCGCGGCCCTCGTCGAAGTCGTACTGCACGCGCTCCGTCGTCGCCGGGTCGGCCACGGCGGCGTCGTACCGGTCCAGGTCGAGGCCGAGGTCCCGGGCGAAGCCCCGGAAGACCTCGGCCTGGGACTGCTGGACCTCGCCCCACTCGGCCTGCGACTCGTACATCCGCTGGTACATGGGCTCCAGCGCGCCCTGCGCCGCGGCGGCCTCGACCGCCACGGCGGCGTTGGTCGAGTTGGCGTGCGCTGGGATCGGGAAGTACCGGAGCACCACGGTCAGCTCTTCGCCGTACTCCTCCTTGAGCTGCTCGACGGTGGGGTAGTAGGCGCGGCACGTCTCGCACTCGAAGTCGAGGAACTCGACGAGCACCGCCTGCTCGTCGTCGGCCTGGCTCAGGACGTGGCTGTTCTCGCGCACGACCTGGGCATCCCCGGCCGGGGCGTCCGGGCGGGAGCTCAGGATGAACCCGATCAGCAGCGCGATCAGGCCGAGCACCCCGGCCAGGAGGACGAGCTGCAGCGCGAGACGGGGCGTGGGACGGCGCGTGGCGGGGCGCCTGGCGGCGGGGCCCTGGGTGGTCGGTCGCTGCGTGGTCGGGCGGTTGGCGTTCGCACGGTTGGTGTTCGGGCGGTTGGCGGCAGGGCGCTTCGTGGTCACAGGGGTTCCTTCAGGGTAGGCGGGGGCGTGCCGGCGGCGGGGTCGGGTCCGGTGGCCGGTGGTGGTGGGCGGACGACGTCGTCCGCCGGACGCCCTGCCTACGTGCGGCTGATGCCCCAGAGGAGCGGGTCGTGCCCGAGCGCGTGCGCCAGCGTGTGGGCGCGTGCGGCGCGGTTCCCCGTGGTGACCTGCGCCGGCGCCGCGACCCGGTAGGACGGCGCGCAGACGGGCGGCTCGGTCCCGGTGCCGAGCGGTGCGCGCAGGCTCAGCAGCCCCAGCGTCTCCGCGCCGTGCCGCGACCCGTGGGCCGGGCAGTCGTCGGCGGCCGGGACGACCCGGTCGCGGGCCTTGACCTTGCCCGGACCTGCTGCGTCGTGGTCCGGCACGTCGGCGTGGTGCTGCACCACGGCGACCGCCGGTGCCGGGGCCGCGCTCGCGGTGGCCGTGCCCAGCGTGGTGACGCCCAGCAGCACGGCCAGTGCGAGCAGCAGCACGACGAGCCCGGACCGCGGGGCGGTCGCGCTCGATCGGGGCCGGGGCGAGAGGGTCATGTCGGGGCGATCGTAGACGAACCGCCCCGACTCCGGGGCTTGAAGTGCTGAGGGTGCGCGAGGGGGGACTCGAACCCCCACGTCCGGAGACACCAGGACCTAAACCTGGCGCGGCTGCCAATTACGCCACTCGCGCGCGGCGCTCAGTCTACGGCCAGGTGAGCGTGCAGGTCAGCGGAACGCGGCGATCCCCGTAAGGTGTCGCCCCAGCACGAGCGTGTGCACCTCGTCGGTGCCCTCGTAGGTACGCACCGACTCCAGGTTGCTGGCGTGGCGCATCGGGGAGTGGTCGAGCGTTACGCCGTTGCCGCCCAGGATCGTGCGGGCGGTCCGGCAGATCTCGATGGCGATGCGGGCGTTGTTCAGCTTGCCGGCCGAGATCATGTGTCCCTCCAGCCGCCCGGAGTCCTTGAGCCGGCCCAGGCGCAGGGCCATGAGCTGTGCCTTGGTGATCTCCAGGGCCATGTCGACGAGCTTGGCCTGCGTGAGCTGGAAGCCGGCGATGGGCGTGCCGAACTGCTCCCGGCCCTGCGCGTAGGCCAGCGCCGCCTCGAACGCGTCCCGGGCTGCGCCCACCGCGCCCCACACGATGCCGTAGCGGGCCTCGTCGAGGCATGCGAACGGCCCGGCCAGGCCCGGGTGCTCGGGCAGCAGGGCGTCCGCGGGCAGTCGCACGCCGTCCAGTGTGATGTCGCACTGCACGGACGCCCGCATCGACAGCTTCGGTTCGATGGGGACGGCGGTGAACCCCGGGGTCGACGTCGGCACGACGAATCCCCGCACGCGGTCGCGCTCGCTCCCGTCGTCCTGCGGCTCGCTGACCTTGGCCCAGATGATCGCGACGTCGGCGAACGAGGCCATGCCGATCCAGCGCTTGGCGCCGTCCAGGACCCACTCGCCGCCGGCGTCGCCGCCCTCCGAGCCGGGCTCGAAGCGGGTGCGCGTGGTCATGCTCGCCGGGTCGGAGCCGGCCTCCGGCTCCGTGAGCCCGAAGCAGCCCACGACCTCGCCCGTGGCCATGCGCGGCAGCCACTGCTGCTTCTGGGCCTCGGAGCCGTGCTTGTGGATCGCGGACATCGCCAGGGAGCCCTGCACCGAGACGAACGTGCGGATGCCGGAGTCGCCGGCCTCCAGCTCCTGCGCCGCCAGTCCGTACTCGACGGCGGACCGCCCGGCGCAGCCGTAGCCGTCGAGGTGCATGCCGAGCACGCCGAGCTCGCCCAGCTCGGGGACCAGCTCGCGCGGGAAGTGGGCGTCGGCGAACCACCCGGCGATGTTCGGGCGCACCCGGCGGTCCACGAACTCCCGCACGCGGGCGCGCGTCGCGAGCTCGGCCTCGCTCAGCTCGGAGTCGACGTCGAGCAGGTCCGCCGGGCCGCCCATCAGGAGTCGAGCCCCAGCACCTTGCGGATCCGGGCCACGTGGCCCGTCGCCTTGACGTTGTAGAACGACTCGGCGACCGTCAGGTCCGGGTTCACCACGACCGTGGAGCGGATGACGCCCACGTACGTCTTGCCGTAGTTCTGCTTCTCGCCCCAGGCGCCGTAGGCCTCCAGCGTCGCGTGGTCCTCGTCGGACGCGAGCGGGAACGTCAGCGTCTCGTCCTGCGCGAACTTGGCCAGCTTGGCGACCTTGTCGGGCGAGATGCCGACGACGGCGTAGCCCGCGCCCAGGAGGGACGCCTCCGAGTCGCGGAAGTCGCACGCCTCCTTGGTGCACCCCGGCGTCGCGGCGGCCGGGTAGAAGTACACGATGACGCCCTTGTCGGTGCTCTTCGCCAGGTCGGCGAGGCTGACGGAGGCGCCGTCGGCGGTCGGGAGAGTGAAGTCGGGAGCCTTGTCCCCGGGCTCGAGGCGAGTCGTCATGCTCGTAACGGTAGTCGCCTTCGCGGCTCCTCGTGCCCTGCGCGACCGCAGCCTGTGGACAACGCGGAACGGCAGTCGCGTAGCGTTGTCCTGTGAGCACCTCCGCCGTGACCGACTCCGTGACGAAGCCCGGAAACCTCCCGATCCGCATGCTGCACGACCGGCTCCTGGTCGAGCCCGAGACGGACTCCGCGGAACGGCAGTCGACGGCGGGTCTGGTGATCCCGGCGACCGCCGTCGGCCCCAAGCGGCTCGCCTGGGCGACCGTCGTGGCCAAGGGTGAGCACGTGCGTCAGGTCGACGTCGGCGACCGCGTGCTCTTCGACCCGGAGGACCGCGCCGAGGTGGACCTGGCCGGCACCGACTACGTGCTGCTGCGTGAGCGCGACGTGCACGGCGTGGCCGAGAGCGACGAGGCGGACGGCTCGACGGGGCTCTACCTGTAGGTCGGGCGGACTGACTGTAGGTCAGACGGACGCCTCGCCGGCCTGCAGGGCCTCCAGGCGTTTGATCATGCGGCGCACGAGCAGCAGCGGGATCGCGCCGAAGATGCCGAACGACATGTCGATGAGGCTCCAGCCCCACGGGATGTCCCGTACCGGCCCGGCGATCAGCGCCAGCGGGACGATCCCCGCGCACGCGATCAGCCCGAAGTCGATGACCCAGATGTTGCGGACCGGATCGCGGAACGGGCCCCAGAACGCGACGGCGATCACGAGGTGCGCGAACGCGAGCCAGTCCGTGCCGTACGCGATGAACGGGTAGTCCCGGGCCGTGGCGTCCAGCCCCTCCCGGACGCGGGAGAACCAGTCGACGAGGCTCGGCAACCAGGCGTCCACGCCCCACGCGACGAGCAGCTCGTGGCCCCAGCGGACCTCCGTCGCCAACGGGAACGCCGTGACCCCGCTCAGCACCAGGCCGACGACGAACACGATCAGCCAGGCGCGTACCCGCCGCAGGAGCGCTTCCTGTTCGGGCCTCGCCGCGGCTGCTGCCAGGGAACTCGCGCCGGTACCGGTGACGGTCATGGTGCCGGAGCGTAGCGGTGGCCGGACCTGCCCGGCTGTCGTGCAGTTCACACGGGGGGCCCGCTCGTTCGGTTACCGATGACGCCCCTGGTCCTGGTAGTGTTTCTTCCCGTTGCGCGCCATTAGCTCAATTGGCAGAGCAGCTGACTCTTAATCAGCGGGTTCTAGGTTCAAGTCCTAGATGGCGCACCAACGCGACGGTCCGGCACCCTCCTTCGGGGGGCGGTGTCGGGGGTTGTCGCGAGGCGGAGAAAGTGGTGCGCCGAGGGTCCGAAGCCCTGGTAATCTTTCCGTCGCAGGCGCCATTAGCTCAATTGGCAGAGCAGCTGACTCTTAATCAGCGGGTTCATGGTTCGAGTCCATGATGGCGCACAACATGACGAAGGCCCCCACCACGGTGGGGGCCTTCGTCGTTCCGGGACAGGGCGGTCAGAGCAGGTCGACCGGGAACAGCTCCGTGCGCGCCACGACCCGGTCCCGCTCGTCCGTCAGCGCCGTGCGGCGGGGGTCGGCGAGGTACCCGTCGAGCTCCCGCTGCCCGGCGAACCGGTAGAGCTGCACCTCGTGCGGCCGGCCGTCCGCGCCGTCGGACGCCGCGCGCTGCAGCACCGTGCCGCCGTGCTCCGGGACCAGCGCCAGCACCTTGTCCTCGTAGGCCGTGAGGCCCGCCTCCTGGCCGGGCTGCGCCCACAGCAGGCAGCACAGCCGGATCTCGTCGTCGTGGTTCGCCATGGCCCGAGCGTAGGACGCGGTCTCGGCATACCGACTATTTGTCCACTTGTTGCCTGTTGCACCTGTTCCGTTCACCCGGCCCGTCCAGGTTTGTCCTCCGGGCGTGCTCGGAGCCGTCCATCTCACGGACCACAGGGAGGACGGCCATGCGGCCAGTCACCAGGAAACAGCGGGGTCGGCAGCAGGCCGGTCTCGTCGCGGCGGTCACGGCGGCCACGCTCGCCATGACGGGCTTTGCGGCGACGTCGTCGTCCGCCGCCCCCGCGGACACCGCCCGCCCCGACACCGCCACGACGGCGTCGGCGCCGCACCAGCCGGAGGCCCCGACGTCGGGCGCCCCGACCCTCACTCCCGACGACGGCAAGTTCCTCGAGGGCACCGTGCCCGTCGCGGCCGAGCCGGTCGGGCCCGGGGACGACGTCACGCGCCTGACCGTCGACGGCAAGGACGTCCCGGGCGCCACGGAGACCCTCGGCACGTCGGTGCTCGGCTACACGGTCGGTACCAACTCGACCGAGGCGCGCTACAAGAACTACGTGTCGGTCAACGGCTCGGAGCCGATCCACCTGCCCGACGCCGTGAGCAAGCGCGTCGAGCTGGAGGTCCCCAACGAGTACCTCGTGGCCGGCGAGAACACGGTCGAGGTGGTCGTGGGCACGATCAGCTCCGACTGCGGCGTCAACTACGACGACTTCGTGCTGTCGGACTTCACGCTCGAGCCCCTCGGCGAGCTCGCCGACGGCGAGGAGAACGAGTACACCTACTCGTTCGGCGACGGCACCTGCGGCAGCAACACCAGCCTGCTGCTGCGCGCGGAGCTGTCCTTCTTCGTCCAGGGCGACCCGCAGGGCACCACCGGCCTGAGCGCCGACCTCGACACCACGACGCTGACCAACGGCGCGCACACGATCGAGGCCCGCACCGCCTCGGGCGACTCGACGAAGCACCGGGTCCGCGTGAACAACGCGCCCGCCGGCGCGCCCCGTCTCTCGCCGGTCGACGGCACCCTGAGCCGCGGCACCGTCACCGTCACGGGCGCCCGCCCGGCGGACGGCGAGGGCGCCACCACGGAGCTCACGGTCGACGGCGACGCGGTGGAGACCACCGAGACGCTCGGCGCGGGCGACGCGGCCTTCTCGTTCAACGTGGGCTCGAACGCCGTCGACGGCGGGGCAGCGAACCTGCTGGTCGTCAACGGCATCGAGACGCCGATGGGCGGCTCGTACGCGAGCCAGCGCGCCGACATCGCGATCCCGAACGAGTGGCTGCGCCCCGGCGACAACACGGTCAAGGTGGTCACCGGCACCTTCGCGGGCGACTGCAACCGTGACGACTTCACGATCTCGAACCTGGCGCTGACGCCCGCGGCGGGCACCGCCGTCGGCGTCGGGCTCAAGCCGTCCTACGCGATGGGCGACGGCACCTGCGGCTCCAGCGGCACCGCGCTGCGCGAGGTCACGCTGACCTTCACGGTCGACGCCCCCGCGCGCGGCCTGCGCGCCGACGTCGACACCACCGCCCTGTCCGACGGCGAGCACGCGCTCGCGGCGACCTCGACGACGGGGGAGACCGCCACCCGCGCGCTCTTCACCGACAACTCCGGCCCGGCGCTGGTGTCCGCGACCCCCGCGGACGGCGACCGGCTCACCTCGACGGTGCCGCTCGCGGTCGCCGTGGAGGACGCCTCCGGCGTGGTCGAGGGCCCCGACGTCACGCTCGACGGCGCGGAGATCGCCGTCGGCGACCCGGTCGGCCCCGGCCTGACGGCGGGCGCGCACACGCTCGTCGTGTCCGCGAAGGACGGCCTCGGCAACGAGGTCACGCACGAGATCGACTTCGTCAGCGCCGGGATCCCGGACGTCCCGGCGGACGTCGCTCCGACGTCGGGCACCGAGGGTGTGGGGCGCACCGCCACCCTGAAGGCGACCGTGGCCGCGCCCGACGGCGGCGACGTCACGGCTCGCTTCTCCGCCGCGGAGATCCTCACCCCGAACCAGGCCTGGCAGGGCAGCACGGGCGCCGTGCCGACCACGCTGGACGTGCGCGGCCAGAAGAAGCTGAGCACCAAGGCCCTGGAGCCGGGCGACGGGAAGTCGGTCACGTCCCCCGCGTCGGGCGACGTGACGTACCAGCGGTTCGACGTGCCCGTCCGCGGCCGCGTCGAGGCGCCGGTGCTGCGCTGGGAAGGCACCGCCGACCCGGCGCGCCTGGTCAGCCTGCGGGCCTGGAACCCGGACACCGACGCGTGGGACGTCGTCGCCTCCGCGCGCGGCGCGGTCGAGGGCGGCACCGTCCTGGAGGGCACCGTGTCCCGCGACTACGTGGACCGCGGCACGGTGCACGCCATGGTCACCGGCGAGGACCCCTTCGCCGACGACATCGACGCCGGCGACAAGGACCGGTTCGACGACCCGGACGACTACGACTTCTCGCTGGTGCACTACACGGACACCCAGTACCTGACCGAGGGCGCCGTGGAGCAGGAGACTGCCGAGGAGCGTGCCGTCTGGGCGCAGGGCTACACCGGCGTCATGGACTGGATCGTCGACAACGCCGACGAGCGCAAGATCGCCTACGTGGCGCACACCGGCGACATCGTCGAGAACAACATCCGGGCCTTCCCGCCCGAGATGGAGGACCAGGTCATCGGCGAGTTCGAGTTCGCGTCGCAGGCGCAGGCCCGGATCGACGCCGCCGGCATCCCGAACGGCGTCGTCGCGGGCAACCACGACAACCAGTCCGGCACCGACCCGACGCTGTACGACCAGTACTTCGGGCCGGACCGGTACGAGGCGCTGTCCGAGGACTGGACCGACGCGTCCTACGGCGGCGTCATGGAGCCCGGCTCGAACGAGAACCACTACGACCTGTTCTCGGCCGGCGGCCTGGACTTCGTGGTGGTGGGCCTGTCCTACGGCGTGACGCGCGACGAGGCCGAGTGGGCGGCGTCGGTCTTCGACCGGTACTCCGACCGCAACGGCATCCTGCTCACGCACGACTACCTGGAGCCGTCCGCGTCGCCCGACGGGCGCGGCGCCAACTTCGGCGGGTCCGACGGGCCGCTGCTGTACAACCTGCTCGTCAAGGACAACCCGAACGTGTTCATGGTGCTCGCCGGGCACCGGCACGGCGTGGGCACCAACGTGCGCCCGCCCGTGGTCGGGGACATCGGCGGCGGCGTGGTCGAGCTGCTCGCGGACTACCAGTTCTACACGGTGTCCGCCGGCCAGCTCGGGCTCACCGAGATCGGCGGCTACCAGCCCACCGACCAGCTCCAGTTCGGCGCCTCGTTCTTCCGCATGCTGCAGTTCGACGTCGACCGCGGTGAGGTCTCCATCGACACCTACTCGCCGCTGCTGGGCGAGTTCGGCGCCACGGAGTACGACACCGAGCACCGGTACAACGGGCTCGAGGACAACATGGTGCTGCCGGTCGACCTGACCTCCCGCACCACCTCGTTCAGCACCGACTCGGTGGTGCTGTACGACCCGGTGGACGAGATCGGCCGGGACACGGTGGCCTCCGGCGAGGTCGCCTCCGTCCGCTGGTCGGGCCTCAAGCCCGACCGCACGTACGCCTGGTTCGTCACGGCCCGTACCTCCGGGGGCGGCACGACGACGGCGTCGCCGGCGTACTTCACCACGGCGCGGCGTTGAGACTGCGCCGTCCGCTGGCCCTGGCGGGGCTGCTCGCAGTGCTGAGCAGCCCCGCCGTGGGGCAGGTCGCCTCGGCGCACGACGCCACCAGTGACGTCTACGCCGAGGTGACCACGGCGCCGTCGTCCACCCGTCCCGAGGACCACGGGGGGGGCGGCGTGGCCCTGCTAGAACAGGTCGACGGCC
>NZ_JBHWZO010000084.1:0-23119 GCF_042728455.1 Promicromonospora sp. NPDC060204 | reverse complement strand
GTTCTGCGGTTCCGGGCCTCTGATCAGCCGCTACGGGCGACGGGCTCCTGAGACGAGGTCAGAAGTCCCAGTCGTCGTCCTCGGTCTCCACGGCCTTGCCGATCACGTACGACGAGCCCGACCCCGAGAAGAAGTCGTGGTTCTCGTCCGCGTTCGGCGACAGCGCCGCGAGGATCGCGGGGTTGACGTCGGTGTCCTCCTTGGGGAACAGCGCCTCGTAGCCCAGGTTCATCAGGGCCTTGTTGCCGTTGTACCGCAGGAACTTCTTGACGTCCTCGGTCAGCCCCAGCTCGCCGTAGAGCGAGTCGGTGTATTCGACCTCGTTCTCGTACAGCTCGAAGAGCAGATCGAACGTGTACGCCTTGAGGTCGTCCTGCTCGGGCTGCGTCAGCTGGGCGAGGCCCTTCTGGTACTTGTAGCCGATGTAGTACCCGTGCACGGCCTCGTCGCGGATGATGAGGCGGATCAGGTCGGCCGTGTTCGTGAGCTTCGCCCGCGAGGACCAGTACATCGGCGCGTAGAAGCCGGAGTAGAACAGGAACGACTCGAGCATCGTCGAGGCGACCTTGCGCTTCAGCGGGTCGTCGCCCCGGTAGTAGTCGAGGACGATCTCCGCCTTCTTCTGCAGGTGCTCGTTGCTCTCGGACCACTCGAACGCGTCGTCGATCTCCGGCGTGGACAGCAGCGTGGAGAAGATCGAGGAGTAGCTCTTCGCGTGCACGCTCTCCATGAAGGCGATGTTGGTGTACACCGCCTCCTCGTGCGGGGTGAGCGCGTCCGGGATGAGCGACACCGCGCCGACCGTGCCCTGGATGGTGTCCAGGAGGGTCAGGCCGGTGAACACCCGCGACGTCATGGTCTTCTCGTGCTCCGAGAGCGTGTTCCACGACTGGATGTCGTTGGACACCGGCACCTTCTCGGGCAGCCAGAAGTTACCGACCAGGCGGTCCCAGACCTCGAGGTCCTTCTCGTCCTCGAGGCGGTTCCAGTTGATCGCCGTCACGCGATCGATGAGCTTGAGCTTGCCAGTTGG
This sequence comes from Promicromonospora sp. NPDC060204, assembly GCF_042728455.1. NCBI lineage: Bacteria > Bacillati > Actinomycetota > Actinomycetes > Micrococcales > Promicromonosporaceae > Promicromonospora > Promicromonospora sp. NPDC060204. The sequence goes on along the minus strand of NZ_JBHWZO010000084.1, from coordinate 22,086 downwards.
CGACATGGGAGTTCCTTCAGAGGCGGCGGTGGTGCGGATGAGCCTGGCGGTGCGGACCGGTCAGCGGGCTGCTGTCACAGCATGCAGCTGACGCAGCCCTCGACCTCCGTACCCTCCAGTGCCATCTGGCGCAGGCGGATGTAGTAGAGGGTCTTGATGCCCTTGCGCCACGCGTAGATCTGCGCCTTGTTGACGTCGCGCGTGGTCACCGTGTCCGGGAAGAACAGGGTCAGCGAGAGGCCCTGGTCCACGTGCTGCGTCGCCGCGGCGTACGTGTCGATGATCTTCTCGTACCCGATCTCGTACGCGTCCTGGTAGTAGTCCAGGTTGTCGTTCGTCATGTACGGCGCGGGGTAGTAGACGCGGCCGAGCTTGCCTTCCTTGCGGATCTCGATCTTGGCCGGGACCGGGTGGATCGACGACGTCGAGTTGTTGATGTAGCTGATCGAACCCGTGGGCGGCACGGCCTGCAGGTTCTGGTTGTACAGGCCGTGCTCCATGACCGAGGCCTTGAGCGCGCGCCAGTCGTCCTGCGTCGGGATCGACACACCGGCGTCGGCGAACAGGCGCGTGACCCGCTCCGTGGCCGGCTTCCACTCCTGCTCGACGTACTTGTCGAAGTACTCACCCGTGGCGTACTTGGAGTCCTCGAACCCGCCGAACTTCTGCTTCCGCGTGATCGACAGGCGGTTGGACGCCGCGATCGCGTGGTAGGCCACGGTGTAGAAGTAGATGTTCGTGAAGTCGATGCCCTCTTCGGAGCCGTAGTAGATGCGCTCACGTGCGAGGTAGCCGTGCAGGTTCATCTGGCCCAGGCCGATCGCGTGGCCACGCTCGTTGGCCAGCTTGATCGAGGGGACGGACTCGATCGAGGTCTGGTCGCTCACCGCGGTCAGCGCGCGGATCGCCGTGTCGATCGTGCGGCCGAAGTCCGGCGAGTCCATCGCCTTGGCGATGTTCAGCGAGCCCAGGTTGCAGGAGATGTCGCGGCCGACCTCGTCGTACGAGAGGTCCTCGTTGAACGTCGACGGGGTGGAGACCTGCAGGATCTCGGAGCACAGGTTCGAGTGGGTGATGCGGCCCTTGATCGGGTTCGCCTTGTTCACCGTGTCCTCGAACATGATGTACGGGTAGCCGGACTCGAACTGCAGCTCTGCGAGCGTCTGGAAGAAGTCGCGCGCGCTGATCGTGGTCTTGCGGATGCGGTCGTCGGCGACGAGCTCGTCGTACTTCTCCGAGATGGAGATGTCGGCGAACGGCTTGCCGTAGACCCGCTCGACGTCGTACGGGCTGAACAGGTGCATGTCCGCGTTCTTCTTGGCCAGCTCGAACGTGATGTCCGGGATGACCACGCCGAGCGAGAGCGTCTTGATGCGGATCTTCTCGTCCGCGTTCTCCCGCTTGGTGTCGAGGAACCGCATGATGTCGGGGTGGTGCGCGTGCAGGTACACGGCGCCGGCGCCCTGGCGCGCGCCGAGCTGGTTCGCGTAGGAGAAGGAGTCCTCCAGGAGCTTCATCACGGGGATGACGCCCGAGGACTGGTTCTCGATGTGCTTGATCGGCGCACCGTGCTCGCGGATGTTGCTCAGGAGCAGCGCCACGCCGCCGCCGCGCTTGGAGAGCTGCAGCGCGGAGTTGATGCCGCGCGCGATCGACTCCATGTTGTCCTCGATGCGCAGCAGGAAGCAGGACACGGGCTCGCCGCGCTGCGCCTTGCCGACGTTGAGGAAGGTGGGCGTCGCGGGCTGGAACCGCCCGGAGATGACCTCCTCGACGATGTCGCGGGCCGTCTGCTCGTCGCCGTCGGCCAGGCCGAGCGCGACCATGGCGACACGGTCCTCGAAGCGCTCCAGGTACTTCTTGCCGTCGAACGTCTTGAGCGTGTACGAGGTGTAGTACTTGAACGCGCCCAGGAACGTCTCGAAGCGGAACTTCTTGGAGTACGCGAGCTGGAACAGCTCCTTGACGAACGAGCCCGAGTACTTGGCCAGCACGGTCGGGTCGTAGTACTTGGCCTCGACGAGGTGCTCGAGCTTCGCCTCAAGGGTGTCGAAGTCGACGGTGTTCGGGTTCACGTGCTGCAGGAAGTACTGGCGGGCCGCCTCGCGGTCCTTCTCGAACTGGATCTTCCCGTCCGGCCCGTACAGGTTCAGCATGGCGTTGAGCGCGTGGTAATCCATCTGGATGCTCTCCAGGGGGATCTCGCTCAGGCCCTCAGTCAGGCTGAGAGGCTCAGTGGTTGTTGCTGCCAAAATCGTCCCAATCCGTTGCGGACGCGCGTGACGTCCTGCGCCGTTCCCAGAAGCTCGAAGGCGTACAGGTACGGGACATCACACTTCGCCGAGATGATGTCGCCGGTGATGCAGTACGCAGCCCCGAAGTTGGTGTTCCCCGCGGCGATGACGCCGCGGATGAGCGACCGGTTGTGTTCGTCGTTGAGGAACTTCCTCACCTGCCGCGGGACGGCCCCGCCCTCGTTGCCGCCACCGTAGGTGGGGGCCAGGAGGACGTAGGGCTCGTCCACGCGCAGAAACCCGTCGGCCGGGCGGAGCGGGATCCGGTGCACGGACATTCCCAGCTCTTCGAGAGCGAGCTTCTCGACGAACCTGTGCGTGTTCTCGGACACGCTGGAGAAGTAGACGAGAGAGCCCACGTCACGCCTCCTTGCCGACGTAGCGGTGGTGCAGGTCAGGCCGAAGCGGCCTGGAGCGCGGCGACCGCGCTGATCTGGTCGGGGCGAAAGCCCGACCAGTGGGTGTCACCGGCCACCACGACCGGTGCCTGGAGGTAACCGAGGCCGCGGACCATCTCCAGCGCCTCAGCGTCCTGCGTGATGTCGACGACCGTGTACTCGACACCCTTGCGATCCAGTGCCCGGTACGTCGCGTCGCACTGGACGCATGCCGGCTTGCTGTAGACCGTGACGCTCATGTCCGCCTCCTCTGACCTCGAAGAACACCCGTGAACTTACGTCGGTGTGCTTTGTTCGCGGGTCTGCGTCTCCCGCTGCACCAAACACTACACCTAGGGTCTGACACTCGCTCGGTCACGACATGTAGTGGTTCGGGACGTGGTAGGCACTACGCCGGGAACGCTCGTGACGCTCAGGGACCATGCTGCCACGAGCCTCTGACACCGCCAGGGAGGCCGCGCGCACGGGTTCCCGGGGCGCCGTCGGAGGAGCCGTCGGGACCGCGCGAACGGGCACCTCGACGGCCTCCCGAGGCCCGAAAAAAATCTGAGTCAACGGCGTGTCGCGTCCCTTCGGCGTGTCACCCGGACGGAGTTTGTCGGGCTCGCCACACGCCCGACACCCGACCGCGGGAATACCTCGCCGCAGGAGCGCCTACCCGGTCGGTCCGGGGCGGTGCCAGCCGGCCTCGTCGACGCCGCCGGGCACGGCGGTGCCGGGGTCGTACGGGGTCCGCGTGAAGTGGAACGTGCCGACGTCCAGCGCGACGGGCGCGCCGTCCGCCTCGACGACCCGCAGCCGCTCGCCCAGCCAGTAGCCGCCGTCGACGCCGCGCAGCTCGCCGCGGACGGCGTCGAACAGCGTGCCTCGGCCCCCGCTGCCCGCGGACCGCAGGTCGACGCGTCCCGCGGCGTCGACCTGCACGACGAACGGGACCGGCCCCCAGTACCAGGTACCGGCGATCCCGGCCGGCACGATCCCGTCCGAGCCCGTCTGCGGCGCCGTACGGCGCTCGTCGGCGCCCGGCCGTGCCGCGGGCACCCCGGCGCCCTGGAACGCCGCCAGCAGGGCCGTACCGTCGCCGAACCCGCCCGTGGACGAGCCGCACACCGCGACCACGTCCCCGGTCGTGACGTCGGCGCGGAGGTCCGCGGTGAACCCCGGGACCGAACCGCCGTGCCCGACCGTGCGGACGGTGCCGTCCTGGCGCACCCGCACCCCGAGGCCGTGCGCGGTGGCCCACGGGCCACCCCCAGGTCCGGCGTCGTCGACCACGACGCGCGGGACCGCCAGGTGCCGACGCAGCTCCAGCGGGAGCACGGCCCCGCCGGCGTCGCGGTCGGCCTCGCCGCCGACGAGCCACATGCCGAACCGCACCAGGTCCGACGGCGTGGACCACACCTCGCCCGCGGGACCCGCCGCGCGGTAGTCGGCGACCGGCTCGTGGTGCACGAGGTCGGCGTCCGGGTGCACGGCATACCCGTGGACGTACGGACCCACGGGGACCCGGCCCGTGGCGGTCATGCCCAGCGGCTCCCACAGCTCGTCGCGGAGCACCTTGTCCCACGCGCTGCCGCGGACCACCTCGACCAGGCGGCCCAGCACGGCGAAGCCGGGGTTGCTGTAGTGGTACCGCTCGCCCGGGTCCCAGAGCTGCTCGACGCCGGACCCGGCCAGCTCGTCCCAGGTCGGCCCGCCGTGCCGCTCCCACCACGGGCCCGGGAACTCGGCCTGCAGGCCGCTGGTGTGCGTCAGCAGGTGCCGGATCGTGGCGTCCGGGGCCGGGGCGTCCGGCAGGTGCCGCCCGATCGGGTCCGCGAGCGCCACGGCACCCTCGGACACCAGGCGCAGCACGGCCACGGCGACCATCGGCTTGGTGACGGACCCGATGCGGAAGGCATGCTCCGCCGTCGGGCCACCCGCCGTCGCGCCACCCACCCAGGGGGCTGCCGCCACCCCGCTCCAGACCACCGCTCCCCCGCGGCCGACCGCCGCGGACAGCGCGGGCACGCGCCCCGCCGCGCGCGTCCGGTCGAGGAGGTCGTCCAGGACGTCACCGTGCTCACTCATGCGCAGAAGGTATCCCTTCGCCGCCCGCCGTCATCACCACTGGCAGTACTCGTCGGGTACGAACGTAGGGATCGTCGTCGCACACGGGCGCATGCGACGACGATCCCTACGTTCGACGACCCCGGCGCGACGGCGCCGGGTCAACAAGCACGTCAGGCCGGCGAGACCTCGTCCACCGTCGGCAGCGTGTTCGTCGTCGCCAGACGGCGGTACCAGTGCGCCGAGTCCTTCCAGGTGCGCTCCAGCGTCTCGTAGTCGACGCGGATGATGCCGAACCGGCGGTCGTACCCGTAGGCCCACTCGAAGTTGTCGAGCAGCGACCACGCGAAGTACCCGCGCACGTCCACGCCCTGGTCCCGGGCGAGCCCGAGCGCCTCGACGTGGTCGTGCAGGTACGAGACGCGCTCGACGTCGTGCACGCGCGCCACGCCGTCCTCGACCACCACGGTGTCCGCGAACGCGGCGCCGTTCTCGGTGACCATGAGCGGCTGGTCGGGGTAGGTGTCCCGCAGCGAGACGAGCAGGTCCGTGAGGCCGGCCGGCTCGATGTTCCAGCCCATGGCGGTGTACGGGCCGGGCTGCGGCAGGAACTCGACGTCGTCGGCCGCGATCCACGGGGTGCCCGCGGAGTCCTTGTGCCCGTCGGCCTGCTGCCGCTCCCCCTCGCCGGAGAAGTGCCGCACGCGCGCCGTCGAGTAGTAGTTGACGCCCAGGACGTCGAGCGGCTGCGCGATGGCCTCCAGGTCGCCGTCCTGCACGAACGACCAGTCGGTCACCGAGGCGGTGTTCTCCAGCAGGTCCGCGGGGTAGGCGCCGTCCAGGACCGGCCCGAGGAAGGCCCGGTTGGCCAGCGCGTCCACCTTGCGGACGGCGCCCTGGTCCACCGCGGACGACGGGTCGTCCGGCCGGAACACGTGCAGGTTCAGCGTGATCGACGTCTTGGCGTCGTCACCGAGCACCTCGCGGATCTGCTGGACGGCGAGGCCGTGCGCCAGGTTGAGGTGGTGCACCGCCTGGAGCGCGGCCAGGGACTCCGTGCGGCCGGGCGCGTGCACGCCCGAGCCGTAGCCCAGGTAGGCCGTGCACCACGGCTCGTTGAGCGTGGTCCAGACGTCGATGCGGTCGCCCAGCTCCTCGGCCATCTTCCGGGCGTAGCGGGCGAACGCGTAGGCGGTCTCGCGGTTGGTCCAGCCGCCGGCGTCCTCCAGCTCCTGCGGGAGGTCCCAGTGGTAGAGCGTGACGACGGGCTTGACGCCCGCCGCGATCAGCCCGTCCACGAGGTCCGAGTAGAACCGGATGCCCTCGGCGTTGAACTCGCCGGAGCCGCCCGGCTGCACCCGCGGCCACGCGATCGAGAACCGGTAGGCGCCCAGGCCCAGGTTCTTGATGTGCTCGACGTCCTCCTGCCAGCGGTGGAAGTGGTCGTCGGCGACGTCACCCGTGTCACCGTTCAGCGTCCGGCCCGGCGTGTGCGAGAACGTGTCCCAGATGGACGGGCCGCGGCCGCCCTCGGTCGCGCCGCCCTCGATCTGGTACGACGCGGTCGCCGATCCCCAGAGGAAATCCGTGGGGAACTTCCGTGCACTCACAGTGCCACCTCTCCCGGGCCGGTGGCCCGAACGGTCTTGCCTTCGTTCTCGACGCTCCATTCGCCAGGAGCGTCAGCACTGGTCACGTGCACGACGCCGGACTCGTACCGCACACGGAACGTCGCCGGGGCGCCGGTGCCACCGGGGACCAGGATCTCTTCGTCGAACCCTTCGGGCAGACGGGTGCAGCGTAACGTCACGCCCTCGGCCCACGCGTAGTCGGGCCGGTCGTCGCGGGCGCCGACGGGCAGCACCGTGCCGGGCCGCACCAGCACGGGCAGGGTGTCGAACCCGTGCTCCTCGGCCACCCAGCGGGACCCGGTGACCGTCGGGGCCAGGCCCTCCGCGGCGACCTCCCGCAGGCGAGTCCACTCCCCCTCGGGCAGGTAGTACTCCGCGCGGGACTCGCCGAACACGGGCGCGACCAGCAGCGACGAACCCAGCATGTACTGCGTGTCCACGGTGGCGGCGCTCCGGTCGGACGGGAACTCCAGCACCATCGGCCGCATCACGGGAAGCCCCTCCCCGGCGGCCTCGGTACCGGCCCCGCCGAGGTACGGCATGAGCCGCATCTTCAGCCGGGTGAACTTGCGGGTCACGTCGACGGCCTCGTCGTCGAACGCCCACGGCACGCGGTACGAGCTCGACCCGTGCAGGCGCGAGTGCGAGGACAGCAGGCCGAACGCCGTCCACCGCTTGAAGACGGCCGGGTCGGGCGTGCCCTCGAACCCGCCGATGTCGTGGCTCCAGTAGCCGAACCCGGACAGCGACAGCGAGAGACCGCCGCGCAGGGACTCGGCCATGGAGACGAACGTGGACTCGCAGTCGCCGCCCCAGTGCACCGGGAACGCCTGGGTGCCCGCCGTGGCCGAGCGGGCGAACAGCACGGCCTCGCCGGTGCCCCGCTCCTCCTCCAGGAGGTCGAACACCGTCTTGTTGTAGAGCGAGGCGTAGAAGTTGTGCATGCGCTGCGGGTCGGACCCGTCGTGCCAGACGACGTCGGTGGGGATGCGCTCCCCGAAGTCCGTCTTGAAGCAGTCGACGCCCTGGTCCAGCAGCACGCGCAGCTTGTCCTGGTACCAGGCGGCGGCCTCGGGGTTGGTGAAGTCGACCAGCGCCATGCCGGCCTGCCACTTGTCCCACTGCCAGACGTCGCCGTCGGCCGTGGTGACCAGGTAGCCCTTCTCCGCGCCCTCCTTGAACAGGTGGGAGCGCTGGGCGATGTACGGGTTGATCCAGACGCAGACCTTCAGGTCGCGCTCGTGCAGCCGGGCCAGCATGCCCTCGGGGTCCGGGAAGGTGGCCGGGTCCCACACGAAGTCGCACCAGTGGAACTGCCGCATCCAGAAGCAGTCGAAGTGGAAGACCGAGAGCGGGATGTCCCGCTCGGCCATGCCGTCGACGAAGCTCATGACCGTGGACTCGGAGTAGTCCGTGGTGAACGACGTGGAGAGCCACAGGCCGTACGACCAGGCGGGGACGACGGCGGGGCGCCCCGTCAGCGCCGTGTACCGGCGCAGGATCTCGGCCGGCGTGGGCCCGTGGATCACGTAGTACTGCAGCGTCTGCCCCGGCACCGAGAACTGGGTGCGGCTGACCACCTCGGAGCCCACCTCGAACGACACCTTCTCCGGGTGGGCCACGAACACGCCGTAGCCGCGGTCGGTCAGGTAGAACGGCACGTTCTTGTAGGCCTGCTCGCTGGCCGTTCCGCCGTCCTCGTTCCAGACGTCGACGCTCTGGCCGTTCTTCACGAACGCGCCGAACCGCTCGCCCAGCCCGTAGACGTGCTCGCCCACGGAGAGCCCGAGCTGCTCGTGCACGAAGTCGCCCTCGGGCGTGCTGGCCAGCCCGACGCTCCGCGCCGACGACGTGGTGAGCACCGTGCCGCCGGCCACGAAGTCGACCTGCCACTCGCCGTCGGTCGAGACGCGGGCCGTGAGGCCGCCCGACGTCAGCTCGGCGGGGCCCTCGCCCGGAGCGGCGGGGGTCACGACCTTGACCACGCCCGGCTCCCGGTTGACCGCGAAGTGCGGGCCGAGGTCGCGGCGGCCCTGGTGGTGCTCGATGCGCACGCCGATGACGTCGTCCGCCGGGGCGTCGAACGTGACGGTCACGACCGGGCGGTTCAGGGTGTCGCCGCGCTTGGTGATGGGCGCGGTGGGCGCGTACACGGTCAGGGTCTCGTCGCCGGCCTCGACCGAGTCGATGTCGCGGGGCCGCAGCACGTCCACGCCGGGGCGCAGCTGCCAGTAGCCGTCGGTGAATCTCATGGCTGGAACCTCTCGGCTTCGTGGTGGAACGGGGTCACTTGACCGCCCCGGCGGTCACGCCCCGGGTCAGGGTGCGCTGGAAGATCAGGAAGAAGATGACGGCCGGCACCAGCGACACGAGCGAGCCCGCGTTGATCGTGGGCGCGTCCATCATCCGGTCGCCCTGCAGGGAGGCCAGGGCGATGGGGATGGTCTGGGTGTCGTTGCTGGTCAGCATGACCAGCGGGATGAAGAACTCGTTCCAGGTCCAGATGAAGAAGAAGATCATCAGGACCGAGAGCGTGGGCCGCACGATCGGGAACACGACCTGCCAGAGGATGCGCCAGCGGCTCGCGCCGTCCAGGGCGGCCGCCTCCAGCAGCGCGGGCGGGAACGTGCCGAGCACGGACGACAGCAGGTAGGTGCCGAACGCCGACTGGATGACGGTGAAGATGATGATCACCGACCACTGCGAGTTCGACAGGCCGACCGACTGCGCCATGGTGAACAGCGGGTAGATCAGCGCCTCCTGCGGCAGCATGTTCGCCAGCAGGAACAGGGCGACGATCCACAGCCGCCCCTTCACGCGGCCGATGCCGATCGCGTACGCGTTCAGCAGCGACAGCAGCGCGCCCAGCACGGCCACGACGGCCGAGATGAACACCGAGTTCCAGAGCTTGACCGGGAAGTCGGTGCGCTCCCAGAAGGCCACGACGCCGTCGAGGTACAGGCCCGACGGCAGGGACAGCGGGCCGTTGGCCGCGTAGTCCTGCGGCGACTTGAACGCGTTGAGCAGCATGATCCCGAACGGCGCGAGCACGGCGAGGCCCACCAGGACGGCGGCGGCCAGCACGAGCCAGCGGCCTGCGCCGCGGCGGTACCGGGAGTCGATGGCGGTGGCCCGCACCTGCGCGGGTCGCGGGTCTGTGGCGACGGCCATGTCAGACCCCCTCCCTCTCACGTCGTTCGGCCCGGTTCTGCAGGCCGAGGATGATCAGGGCCACGGCGACGATCACGAGCGTGAGCACCGTGGCGATCGCGGACCCGTAGCCGACCTGGGACTTGTCGAAGAAGTTCAGGTACGAGTAGTAGCTGGGCACCAGCGTCGAGCTCTCGGGCCCGCCGCGCGTCAGCACGTAGATGGGCCCGAACACCTTGAGCGCCGCGACCGTGCAGGTCAGCGTCACCACGAACGTCTCGGGGCGGATCTGGGGCACCGTGATGGCCCGGAACCGGTCCCACCAGCCGGCGCCGTCGAGCTCGGCTGCCTCGTACAGCTCGGGGTCCACGCGCTGGAGCGCCGCCATGAAGATGACCACGGGGTAGCCCATCTGGACCCAGATCAGCACGAGCATCACCGACGGCAGGGCCGTCGTCGGGTCGCCCAGCCAGTTCGGCGGCGACTCGATGCCGACGCCCCGCAGGATCACGTTGAGCGCGCCCGTCTGGGAGTTCAGGATCCAGTTCCACAGGACGCCCGCCACGGCGACGGGCAGGATCTGCGGCAGGTAGTACGTGGCCCGCAGCACCGACGAGACGCGCTCGCCGAACCGCCGTCCGAGGTAGTCGAACAGCACCGCCGCCAGCACCAGCCCCAGCAGCGTGGGCACCAGCACCATCGCGACGATCATCGCGAGCGAGTTGCCGAACGACGTCCAGAACTTGTCGTCGCCCAGCAGGTCGACGTAGTTGCCCAGCCCGTTCCAGCGCAGCGGCGCCATGCCGCCGCGCCACTTGAACAGGCTGAAGTACACGTTGGTCACCAGCGGATACCCGATGACCACGACGAACGCGATCGCGCCCGGCAGCAGGTAGGGCAGGTACGCCACCCACCGCGCCGGACGACGGCGCGTTCCGCGCGGCGCTCGCGTGCGGGTGTCCGCCCGCGAGCGCCGTTCGGTGAGGGCGGTGTCAGCCATCGAGCAGGTCGGCCTTGCCCTCGTCGTACGAGCTCTGCAGCCCGTCCAGCACCTCGGCCGGCGTCTTCGACCGGTTGACCAGGGACTGCAGCTCGCTGACGATCACGTCGTAGTAGCCGGCCACGGGCCAGTCGGGGTAGTACGCCAGGCCGTCCTCGTCGAGGATCGCCTGGAAGTTCTCGGTGAGCTCGCGCGTGCGCTCGTCCTCGATCACGGACGGGTCGCCGGCCACGGGCAGGCCGCCCTCGGTGGCCAGCACGTCCTGCACCTCGGGGCGCAGCGTGATGTCGATGAACTCCTCGGCGAGGCTCGGGGAGTCGGCGTTGGCCGGGACCACCCAGAGGTTGCCGGACGAGCCGGTGTGCAGCGAGTTGCCCGGGAAGTTGAACTGGCCCCAGTCGGCCTTGGTCTCGGTCACCAGGCGGCCGAACCACCAGGAGCCGCTGACCATGAGCGGGTAGGTGCCGTCGATGAACGAGACGCCCATGTCCTCGGCGGTCAGGGCCGCGGAGTCGGAGGCGATGTAGCCCTTGTCGATCCACTCGTCGAGCTTCTCGGTGGCCTTCGTCATCGCGTCGTTGTGGAAGTCGACGTCGTTCGCGAAGAGCTGGTAGTCGTCCACGAGCTGGCGGTCGCCGTAGGCGAGCACGAGCTCGTACCAGAGCTGGCCCAGCGGGTACTCGGCGCCGGCCTCGGCCAGCGGCGTGATGCCCTCCTTCTTGAAGGCGGCCAGCACGTCCTCGAACTCGTCGAGGGTGGTCGGCACCTCCAGCCCGAGGTCGGCGAGCATCTCCTTGTTGTAGTAGACGCCGACGAACTCGCCGTAGTTCGGCACGCCGTACCACTCGCCGGAGCCCATGAGGCCCTGCTCGTCGTACGTCGCCGTGGTCGCGAGCGAGCCGGACAGCTTCTCGTCCCAGCCGCGCTCGGTGGCCGCGTCGGTCAGCGGGGTCAGCAGGCCCTGGGCCGCGAGCTGGCCCGCGGTGGCGTTGCCCTTGTTGAACTCCATGACGTCGGGCACGTCGTCGCCCGTGAGCACGATCTTGGCGTTCTTCTGGATCTGCTCGAACGTCTGCTTCTCGACGTCGACCGTGACGTCCGGGTTCTCCTCCTCGAAGATCTCGATGGCCTTGGCCCAGGCCTTGCCCATCGCCGAGTCCTCGTTCTCGTAGTGCCAGATGGTGAGCGTGCTGTCGTCGGTGTCGCCACCGCCGCCGCCCTGGCCGGTGCATCCGGCCAGTGCCATGGCGCCGGCCATCGCCGCCGCCACGACCGTCATCGTCCGCTTGTGCCTCATTGCATCTCCTTGGTCCACGTCCGAACTGCTGCGTCCGGATCGTCGAAGCGTTTCAACACGCTAAACCTAGACTCTCACGGATGTCCAGTGGCACTTTCGGCACGAAACGCTAGTCTTCTGTCGAAGCGCTTCCCTGCTATGCGGCACACTGGTGTGCCGGCACCGCGCGCTACCTGCACCGGCACCGACCCGAAGGGAGCACCGTGGCTACGATCGACGACGTCGCGAGGACGGCGGGGGTGTCGACCTCGACCGTGTCCTACGTGCTGTCCGGCAAGCGCCCCATCTCCGCACCCACCCGGGCACGGGTCGAGCGCGCGATCGAGAAGCTCGGCTACCGCCCGCACGCCGGCGCCCGGGCGCTGGCGTCCGCGCGCACCAACGTCATCGCGCTGATGGCGCCGCTCCGCGTGGGCGTGAACGTGCCGGTCATCATGCAGTTCGTGGCGGGCGTGGTCACGCGGGCGCGCGACTTCGACCACGACGTGCTGCTGCTGACCCAGGACGACGTGAGCGGCCTGGACCGCGTGACCGGCGGCTCGATGGTCGACGCGCTGGTCATGATGGACATCGAGGCCGACGACCCGCGCGTGCCCCTGGTGGCCGCCGCCAAGCAGCCCACGGTGCTCATCGGCCTGCCCCAGGACCCGGAGGGGCTGAGCTGCGTGGACCTCGACTTCGAGGCCGCGGGCCGGCTCGCCGTGCGGCACCTCGCGCAGACGGGCCACACCGACGTGGCCCTCATCGGCTCGCCGCCCGAGGTGCTGCGGCGGCACACCTCCTACGCCGAGCGGATGATGCGGGGCCTGCGCGAACAGGCCCGCAGCTCCGGCGTGACGGTCAAGGTGGAGGCGTGCGACTCGTCGCCGTCGGGCGCCTCGACCGCCGTGGACACCCTGCTGGCCACCGCCCCGGACACCACCGGCATCGTGGTGCACAACGAGGGCGCCCTGCCCCATGTGCTGTCCCGGCTGACCGAGCGCGGCCTGGTGGTCGGCCGGGACATGTCGGTGGTCGCGGTCTGCCCCACCGACGTCGCGCTGTCCCAGCGCATCCCGATGACCAGTATCGACCTGCCCGCCGAGGGCATCGGCAAGGTGGCCGTGGACATGGTGATGGCGCGCCTCGAGGGCGAGCAGCCGTCCGAGACCCGGCTGCTCGCCCCCGTGCTGACCGAACGCGAGAGCTCGGCGCCCGGTCCCGCCGCCGAGGACGGCTGACGGCGGGAGCGGGCCGCCGCTCATCCCTTGATGGCCCCGAAGATCACGCCCTTCGTGAAGTGCCGCTGCACCAGCGGGTACACGACCAGGATCGGCACGATCGCCAGCACCATCACGGCCATCTTGACCGGCAGGCCGGTCACGGCGCCGTCGGCCACGTCGACCTGGCCCACGCCGCTGCCCGGCAGCGTCACGCCCTGCAGCACGTAGGACCGCAGCACGAGCTGCAGCGGCCACTTCGCGTTGTCGTTGATGTAGAGCATGGCGTTGAAGAACGCGTTCCAGTAGCCGACGCCGTAGAACAGCGCGACCACCGCCACCACGGCCTTGGACATGGGCAGCACGATCTGCCCCAGGATGCGCCAGTCCCCCGCGCCGTCGATCTTGGCCGCGTCCGTGATGGACCGGTCGATGCCCATGAAGAACGCCCGCAGGATGAGCACGTTGAACGCGCTGACGGCCCCCGGGAGGATGAGCGACCAGTAGCTGTCGATCAGCCCCAGGTTGCTCACCAGCAGGTACGTCGGGATCATCCCCGCGCCGAAGAACATGGTGATCAGGAAGACGAACAGGAGGGGCCGGTGGGCGAAGGAGCCCGGCCGGCTCAGGCCGTACGCCGCCAGCACGGACACCGTGGTCGAGAGCACGGTGCCGACCACGGTGATGCCGATGCTCACGATCGTGGCCCGCGTGACGATCCCGCCGGACAGGATCTGCTCGTAGGCCGCGAACGTCAGGCCGCCCGGCAGCGTGACCAGGCCGCCGGACCGGGTGATGTCCGCCTGGGTCGACAGGCTGGTGAGCACCACCGTGTACAGGGGGTAGACGACGGTCGCCACGATGAGCAGCAGCGCCACCCCCTTGACCAGGAGCCCCAGCGGGTTGGGGTCCTCCTCCCAGACCGGGCGGTTCCGGCCGCGCAGCAGGGCGCGGTACCGGCTCGGGCCGCTCGCCGGCTGCCGGGGCCGGCCCGGCTCGGGCGTCGTGGACGACGGCGCAGGTCGCGCCGGCGTCGTCCCCGTCTCGTTCTTGATGTCGGCACTCATGCGCGCTGATACACCCCCGCCTCGCCCACCAGGTGGGCGAGCTTGTTGGCCCCGAGCACCAGGGCGAGCGACACCAGGCCCTTGACGAGCCCCGCGGCCGCCGCGAAGGCCCAGTCGCCGTTGACGACGCCCTGGTAGTACACGAACGTGTCGAGCACCTCCGCGACGTCGGTGCCGACGGCACCGCGCTGGAGGATGAGCTGCTCGAACCCGACGGTGAGCGCGTCGCCCAGCCGCAGGATCAGCAGCAGGACGATCACCGGCCGCAGCGCGGGGAGGGTCACGTGCCACATCCGCCGCCACCGGCCCGCGCCGTCGACCACCGACGCCTCGTAGAGCTGGGGGTCCACGGTGGCCAGCGCCGCGAGGAAGATGATGATGCCCCAGCCCGCGTCCTTCCAGACCGACTGCGCCGTGAGCAGCAGCAGGAACGTGTCGGGGTTGGTCATCAGGTCGAAGCCCGAGTACCCCGCCTCCCGCAGCCGGGTCGCCACCATCCCGGCCCCGCCGAAGATCTGCTGGAAGATCGTCACGACGATCACCCAGGAGAAGAAGTGCGGCAGGTACACGATCGACTGGATGGTCGTGCGCAGCCCCGGCGAGAGCACGCTGTTCAGGAGCAGCGCGAGCACGATCGGCACCGGGAAGAAGAACACGAGCTGGAACGCGGTGATGACCAGCGTGTTCCCCACGGCGTCGAGGAAGAGCGGGTTGGTCAGGACGCGCGCGAAGTTGGCCCACCCGATGAACGGGCTCTCCCGGATGCCGACGTACGGCGAGTAGTCCTGCCAGGCCACCACGTTGCCGAGCATCGGCACGTAGGCGAACACGGCCAGCAGCAGCACCGCCGGGGCCACCATGATCAGCAGCGAGCGGTCGCGCCGCGCCCGGACGGTCCAGGGGATCCTGCGCCGGGGCGGGGCGTCCACCCGTGAGGTCGCGGTGCTCACTGCTCGTCCAGGATGTCCTGGTAGAACGCGCGCAGCTCCTCACCGCCGCTGCTGCGCCACGTCTCCACGGCGTCGTCCAGGTCCGCGAGGGTCTTGCGCCCGCGCGAGATGTCCTTCTCCAGGTCGACGAACGGCGTGCCGAGCGACGCGAACTGCGACGGCTCCGTGATCTGCTTGCCGTAGAAGAGGGGCTCCTCGACGTACTCGGAGGCGGCGGCCATCCACGTGCAGTAGGCCTCGACGTAGCCCTCGTACTGCACCTGCGCGTTCACCTTGGGCGGGTCCACGAGGAAGATGTACGACGGCGCCACGTCGTCGGCCGCGGCGTTCGTGGCCTGCGGCAGGCCGTCGCCGTCGATCTCGTAGTGCTCGCCCTCGACGCCGAAGTTGACGAGCTGGAACTCGGTGGTGCCGAACGGCGAGGCGAGGAAGTCGGCGGCGGCGAGGAGCTCCTCGATCTGCGCCTTGTCGTCCCGCTTCTTCAGGAACGAGAACATGTCCGCCGGGGCGCCCTTCCAGATCCGCGGCGTGCCGCCGTCGTGGGCGAACGGGTCGAACGGCCGCGGGTCGAAGTCCGGGTTGCTCGGCAGCACCCGGCCCAGGGACTCGTGCCAGCCGCCCACGCCGTCGTTGACGATCAGGATCTCGCCGGACTCGAAGAGCGGCTTCATCTCCTCGGGCTTGTCGGCCACGGCCGTCGGGTGCACCGCGCCCGACTTGTACAGCCGGGCCTGCCAGTCCAGCGCCGCCCGGTACTCCTCGGACTCGACGCGGCTGATCAGCGAGCCGTCGTCGGCCAGCTTCCAGCCCTTCTCCGGGGGCACCGCGAACATCATGTTCGCCGTGATCCACTGGTCGGCCGAGCCCCATCGCTTCTTGCCCGGGTCGGTCAGCTCCTTGGCGAGCTCGATGAACTCGTCGGCGTCCCTCGGCTGCTCGGTGATGCCGAGCTCGGTGAAGAGGTCGGCCCGGTAGAACGTCGCCAGGTGGACCAGCTCCCCCGGGAACGGCAGGCCGTAGAGCTTGTCGTTGAAGACGCCGTAGCGCCAGGCGTCCGTGGGGATGTTGGCGAGGTTCTTGTACTTCTTGACGTTGTCGCCGGACAGGTACGGCGTGAGGTCCTCGAAGAGGGCGTCGACGGCCTGGGCGAACCGCGGCGGGAAGTTCCAGGTGGGCACGCAGACCCAGTCCGGCACGTCCTTCGCCGACGCGAGCACGGCCGCGAGCTTGTCGCCGTAGGTGTTGCCGTCGGAGATCTGGAACTCGACGGTGGTGCCCATCGCCTCGCTCACCGCGTCGAAGTAGGGGTTGCCGGACGTCTTCGGGATGGCGCTCCACAGGGGCGTCATCGCCGTGTAGGTGCCGCCCGACCCGGGCGCCGTCTCGAACGCCGTGACCAGCTCGTCGGGGATCGAGGCGTAGCCGGCGGTGGAGCCGTTGACCGACGGGAAGTCGGGCTTGACGTACTCGACCGGCACGTAGGTGGGCAGCACGCCCGAGCTCACGGTGGCGCCGCCCTGCGCGGGACCCGCCGCGCCTGTGGTGCACGCGGTGAGCAGGGACGGGACGCCGACGACGCCGGCGCCGACCGCGAGGAAGCCGAGGAACGACCGGCGGCTGAGCCCGCCGGTCAGGTGGGGTGCTGTCATGGCTCTTCACTCCTTTGTGGACAGCGCGGCACGTCTGTGTGCCCGGACACGACGGAAGTTCGGGCGCCTCGACGTCGAAGCGCTTCGACCTACATCGTTGGCAGAACAGTAGGGCAAACGCAGAAGTTGAGGCAATGATTCGCCCTGAATTGGGCAATTGACCATTGAACCGTTTCGAGGACTGGGCCTACTCTTCGACCGGACGTAGACCGCCCGCACGACCCCGACGCCAAGGGAGCACGACGACGTGCCGAACCAGACGCAGCCCCTCTTCCGCGACCCCGCCGCCCCGCTCACCGACCGGGCCCGCGACCTGCTGGACCGCCTCACCCCCGACGAGCGGCTGAGCCTGCTGCACCAGCACCAGCCCGCGGTCGAGCGGCTCGGCCTCGCCCCCTTCCACACGGGCGCCGAGGCGCTGCACGGGGTCGCGTGGCTCGGCCGCGCCACCGTGCTCCCCCAGCCGGTCGGGCTGGGCGCCACGTGGGACACCGACCTGCTGCTCCGCCTGGGCGACCTGGTCGCCACCGAGCTGCGGGCCAAGCACGCGGCGGACCCGGCGGTCTCCCTGAACGTCTGGGCACCCGTGGTGAACCCGCTGCGGCACCCCGCCTGGGGCCGGGGCGAGGAGGGGTACAGCGAGGAGCCGCGGCTCGTCTCCCAGCTCGCGACGGCGTACTGCGCCGGGCTGCGCGGGGGCCACCCGACGGTGTGGAAGACGGTCCCGGCGCTCAAGCACTTCCTCGGGTACGGCAACGAGACCGACCGCTCGGCGACGTCGTCGAACCTGTCCGAGCGCACCCTGTACGAGTACGAGCTGCCCGCCTACCGCGGGCCCATCGAGGCGGGTGTCGCCGGCGCGGTGATGCCGTCGTACAACCTGGTCAACGGGGTTCCGGCGCACACGTCGGGCGACCTGCTGGCCGAGCTGCGCTCGTGGGCGCCCGGGTCGGTGGCCGTGGTGTCGGACGCCGGCGCGCCCACCTTCCTGGTCACCGTCCAGCGGGCGTTCGCCGGGCACGCGCAGGCGCACGCCGCGGCCGTGCGCGCGGGCCTCGACTCGTTCACGGACAACGACACCGACCCGTCGGTCACCCTGGGCCGGCTGCGCGAGGCGCTGGCGGCCGGGCTGCTGACGCAGGAGGACGTCGACACCGCCGCCCTGCGCCTGCTGGAGCTGCGGCTGCGCACGGGCGAGCTCGACGGGGACGCGGACCCGTACGCGGGCATCGGCCCCGACGCGATCGACCTGCCGGAGCACCGGGTCCTGGCGCGCGAGGCGGCGGCGAAGTCCGTGGTGCTGCTGCGCAACGACGGCACGCTGCCGCTGGGCGCGCCCGGCCGCATCGCCGTCGTCGGCCCCCTGGCCGACCGGGTGCTCACCGACTGGTACTCCGGCACCCCGCCGTACGCCGTCCCGCTCGCCCGCGCGGTCGCGGAGCGCTACCCCGACGCCGTCGTGGACGTCGTCGACGGCGCGGACCGGGTGGCGCTGCGCGCGACGTCGTCCGGCCGGTACGTGACCGTCACCGCCGACGGCGAGGTGAGCGTGTCCGCGCCGGACGCCGGGCCGGGGACCCACCTGGACGTGACCGACTGGGGCGACGGCCTGCTGACGCTCCGGTCGGTAGCCTCAGGCCGGCTCCTGACGGGCGCGGGCTGGATCCTTGCGGCCGACGCCGAGCGGGTCGGCGGCTGGGTGGTGCAGGAGTCGTTCCGGCGGCACCACCACGCGGACGGCACGTGGTCGCTGCTGCACGTCGGGAGCGGGCGCTGGGTCCGGGTGCAGCTCGGTTCGGGGCTGCTCGTGGCCGAGGCCACGCGACTCGCGGACGCCGAGCGGTTCGCCTGGCGCACCGTCGTCTCGGGGCACGCCGAGGTGGCCCGGGTCGCGGCGGCCGCGGACGTGGTGCTGGTGGCCGTGGGCAACGACCCGCACCTGGGCGGGCGCGAGACCGAGGACCGGACGTCGCTCGCGCTGCCGGAGCAGATGGCCGAGACCTGGCGGGTGGCGCGCGAGGCGTGCCCGGCGGCGGTGCTGGTCGTCACGTCGTCGTACCCGTACGTGCTGGGTCCTGGTGTGCTGGGGCCGAGCGTGCTGGACGGGCCTGCCGGGGACGACGGCGCGGGCGCCGGGGCGCTGGTCTGGGCCGCGCACGGTGGGCAGGAAGCCGGGAACGGCCTGGTGGACGTGCTGTCCGGCGACGCGGAGCCGTTCGGGCGGCTCGCGCAGACGTGGCCGGCCACCGAGGCCCAGGCGGGCGACCTGTTCGACTACGACGTGGCCCGCCAGGGCGTCACCTACCGCCACCTGGCGGGCGAGCCGGCGTACTGGTTCGGGCACGGGCTGAGCTACACGACCGTCGCGTACGAGGGTCTGCGGCTGGACGGCGGGGCCGGCGCGGCCGGGCCGGAGCGGGACGGCGGGACCACGGCCGTCGTCACGGTGCGCAACACCGGCGAGCGCCCCGTGGACGAGCTCGTCGCGGTGCACGGCCTGTCCCCCGACCTGCCGGTGCCCGCAGCACGGCGCCAGCTCCTGGGGTACGCGCGCGTGCGGCTCGCCCCGGGCGCGTCGGCCGAGGTGGAGGTGCCGCTGGACCTGGGCGCCCTCGCCGTCCGGCACGCCGGCGCCATGGTGCTGCAGCCGGGCACGTACACGGTGGCGTCCGGGCCGTCGGCCGGGGACCTGCGGGTGCGGGCCGAGCTCGCCGTCAGCTGACCGCGCGCGCCGCGTGCTCCCGGTCGAGGATGGCGAAGACCAGCTCGGTGGACCACCCGCCGTCGCGCACGTCGCTCTCCACGAGGCGGGCCTCCTGCCGCAGGCCCAGCCGCTGGACCACGCGGACGGACGGGAGGTTCTCCTCGTCGATGCGCGCGAACACGCGGTGGAAGCCGTAGGACTCGAAGGCCAGCCGCAGGGTGGCCCGCACGGCCTCGGTGGCCAGCCCGTGGCCCCCGACGTCGGGGTGGAGCGCGTAGCCCACCTCGGCCTGCCGGGGACCGGCCGCCCACTTGAGCATGGTCTCGCCGATGACGTCGCCGTCCGACTCGACGGCCAGCACCAGCACGTCGCCCGGCTCCTCGAACGGCGCGCTCGACCAGGTGCGGAGCTTGACGTCCGCCGTCTGGCGGTCCCACGGCGGCTGGTACATGAACCGCACGACGTCGGGGCGCGAGCGCCAGGCGAAGAAGGCCTCCGCGTCGTCCGGGGCGACCGGGCGGAGCGTGAGGCGCGGGGTGATCACCGGCCAGCGGGGGTCGGCTCGGTAGGCGGGCGGCACGGAAGAAGGCACGCTCAGACCGTAGCGCCCACGACCCAGGTTGCCACCGGAATTGAGGTGGTATCTCCGGGCGAGTCGGCCATGCCGGTACGACGTCGCTCAGCGCGCCTCGAACGCCACGCTCTCCCAGCCGGCCGGCACGTCACGGGGCGCCCAGGAGGTGTCCGGCGTCCAGTCGGCCCAGGCCTTGTCCCACCAGAGCTCGCCGGCGTCGAGCAGCCCGGCGATCCGGGCGCCCTCGGCGCGGATCTGCTCCATCCGGCCGGGGTACCGGTCGGGGCCGGTCTCCTCGAACTCGACGACGTCCTTGAACTCGTAG
Organism: Promicromonospora sp. NPDC060204; assembly: GCF_042728455.1. Classification (NCBI taxonomy): domain Bacteria; kingdom Bacillati; phylum Actinomycetota; class Actinomycetes; order Micrococcales; family Promicromonosporaceae; genus Promicromonospora; species Promicromonospora sp. NPDC060204. Next base: position 1,799 of record NZ_JBHWZO010000084.1, on the reverse strand, counting down.
GTCTCGGCGTCGGCCGCCCACCAGACGTCCAGCTCGTGGTCGAGCGTGTCGAACCCCATCGGCGTGCGGCGCGGGGCGTCCTCCAGGTTGAAGTACCAGCCCTGGAACGCCCGCTCGGGGCCGTCCCAGAACAGGAAGATGGAGTGCTCCACCCCGGTCCAGTGCAGCTCGAGACGCCCGTGGCCGCGCCAGCGCGTGCTGCCGGCGAGCTTCCAGGGGTGCTCCCCCACGGGGAACGCGCCCGAGCCCGGGTACGCCAGCGGGGTGCCGCCGGGCGTGTAGGTGACGAGCAGGTCGCCGTCGTCCTGCACGCACACCTGCGGGATCGCGATCCAGGGCTCGCCCCGCATGATCTCGCGGCGCACCACCGTCTGACCGGGCTGGAAAACGGGAGACGTCATGGCGGGAACGCTAACAGCGACGAGTTACGCCCCGGCGACATCGACGTCAACTTCGTCGACGTCGGCTCTGTCGACGTCGACGCCGTGGCGCAGCACCCGGACGGGCCGCAGGTCGCCGTCCGTGACGAGCACGTCGGCGCGCGCGCCGGGCTCCAGGGTGCCGACCTCGCCGGCCAGCCCCAGCACCCGGGCGGGCACCGCCGTCGCGGAACGCACGGCGTCGACCAGGGGGACGCCGCCGCGCACGGCGTGGCGCACCACATCGATCAGGTGCGCCGTGCCGCCTGCGATCGGCCCCTCCTCCTCCGGCGCGCCGGGCGCGGCCTGGGGGGTGGCGATCCGGGCGACGCCATCGTGCACCACCACCGACATCGGGCCCAGCTCGTAGTGGCCGTCGGCCACGCCGGCCGCCGCCATCGCGTCGGTCACCAGGACCACCTGGTCCGCGCCCACCATGTCGAACACCGAGCGCACGGTCGCCGGGTCGAGGTGCACCCCGTCGCCGACGAGCTCGACGACCATGTCGCCCCGGGACGCCGCCGCGAGGCAGGCCGCGATGGGCCCCGGCTGGCGGTGGTGCAGGGGGCGCATGCCGTTGAACAGGTGCGTGGCGGTCATGGGCCCGGGCGTCCGGCGCCCCGCGGGGCCGCTCGCGGCCCGCAGCGCCGCCGTCACCTGTTCGATCAGGGCCTCGGCCTGCTCGGTGCTGCCGTCGGTGTGACCCAGGGAGGGCAGCACGCCGGCCTCGACCAGCGCCTCGGCGACGCCGCCGGGTCCGGTCACGCCGGGCACCTCGGGGGCGACGGTCATGGTGCGCAGGTACCCGCGGGCGGCCGCGGCGAGGTCGCGAACCAGCTCGACACTGCCTTCTTGCAGGTCAGCCGGGTTGTGGGCGCCGCGGCGCCGGAGCGAGAGGAACGGGCCCTCCGCGTGCAGGCCCTCGATCTCCCCCGCCTCGGCGAGCTCGGCCAGCACCGCGGCCCGCCGCAGCAGCACCTCGGGCTGGGCCGTCACGAGCGAGGCGAGCAAGGTCGTGGTGCCGTGGACGCGGTGCTCCAGCACGCCCGCCATCGCCTCGTCGGCCGAGGTGACGTCGGGGAACGAGGCGCCGCCCCCGCCGTGGTTGTGCAGGTCCACGAGCCCCGGCAGCACGAACGTCCCGGGAGCGGGCGGCACGCCGTCGAGGGCGGGCCCGTGCCCGGCCTCGAGCGCGTCGACCACGGCCCCGGCAAAGGCGACGCGCCCGCCGTGGGCGACGACGACGCCGTCGTCCACCACGGAGGAGCTCAGCACCAGACGCCCACGCACGACAAGGGATTCAGCCACACGCACATCCTGCCACCCGCCCCACCCCACCCAGCCCGTTGAGTGCTGGCTATCTGCGGCTTCGAAACGATT
>NZ_JBHWZO010000083.1:0-23319 GCF_042728455.1 Promicromonospora sp. NPDC060204 | reverse complement strand
CCATCGCGCGGTCGGTCCGGCCGCTGCCGTCGAGCCGCAGCGGCCGCGGCGGTGTTTTCATCGCGGTTCGTCGGCGGCCAAAGCGGCCGGGGAGCTCGCGAGGTACGCGACGGCCTGATCGGTGTTGCCGGTGCCCTGACCAGGCCCGTCTCGTACGCGAGGATCACCAGGGCGGCCCGGTCGCGCGCGCCGAGCTTGGCGAGCAGCCGGCTCACGTACGTGCGGGCGGTGGCCGGGCTGAGGTAGAGCTCGGCGGCGATCTCGTCGTTCGTCAGCCCGCGGCCGAGCTGCTGCAGCACCTCGCGCTCGCGCTCGGTGAGCGTGGACAGGCGGTCGTCGGCGCCGGTCCGGGGCGCCGGCCCGGCGGCGACGGCGCGCAGCACCGTGGCGGTCACGGCCGGGTCCAGCAGCGCGTCGCCCGCCGCGACCACGCGGACGGCCCGGCGCAGCTCGGCCGGGGCCACGTCCTTGAGCAGGTAGCCGGCCGCGCCCGACCGGACGGCCTCGAACACGTGCTCGTCCTCGTCGAACGTGGTCAGGACCAGCACCCGGGTGCCCGCCAGCGCGGGGTCCGCGACGATCTCCCGCGTCGCGGCCAGGCCGTCCAGCCGGGGCATCCGGATGTCCATCAGCACCACGTCGGGGCGCAGCTCCCGCACCCGCGAGACCCCTGCCAGCCCGTCTGCGGCCTCGCCGACCACCGTGATGTCGCCGTCGCTCTCCGCGAGGGCCCGCAGGCCCGCGCGCACGAGCTCCTGGTCGTCCACCAGCACGATCCGGATCATGGGACTCAGCCTTCCAGGCGCAGGGGCAGGTCGGCGGCCACGACGAAGCCGCCGCCCGGGGCCTCGCCCGTGGTCAGGGTGCCACCCAGCAGGGCGACCCGCTCACGCATCCCGGAGATCCCGGACCCGGCGACGAGGCCCGGACCGGCACCCCGGCCGTCGTCGGACACCCGCAGGGCGAGGCGGCCGCCGTCGACCCGCGCGGACACGGTCACGCGCTCGGCCGCGGCGTGCCGCAGCACGTTGGTCAGGGACTCCTGGACAATCCGGTAGGCGGCGGCGTCGATCGCGCCGTCGAGGGTGCCGGGCGGCACATCCAGCGTCACCTCGACCGACAGGCCGGTGGCGCGGGCCGACGCCGCGAGCGCGTCGACGCCGCCCAGGCCGGTAGGCGTGACCTCCGGCGAACCGGTGTCCGCCGCCGTCGGCCCGCGGTCCGGCGGTCCCAGGGATGCCGCGCCCACCGGCGCGCGCAGCACCCGCACCGTCGAGCGCAGCTCGCGCAGCGTGCCCGACGTCGCCTCCCGGACGTGGTGCAGCGCGCCCCGGGCGGCGTCGTCGTCGCGCCCCACCGCCTCCGCGGCGACGCCGGAGTGCAGGGCGATCACGGAGAGGTTGTGCCCCACGACGTCGTGCAGGTCCCGCGCGATGCGCAGCCGCTCCGCCTGCAGCCGCTGCTCGGCCTCGTGCGCCTCGTGCACGCGCGCCTCCCGCGAGAGGCGCACCGCGACACCCAGCGCGATCGCCGCCGCGACCAGCGCGAGGTTGGTGACCAGGTCGTACGGCGTCAGGTACTCCTCCTCGGTGCCCGTCACCCGGTAGTAGGTCGCGACGGCCACGAGCACGGCGCCGCCGCCGACCGCCCAGCCCGTCCGGCGCATCTCTGCCGCCGAGTACAGCGCCGCGACCGCGGGCAGCGCCATGCCGATCGGCGCGAACTTGAACGTGTAGTAGGCGAAGACGCCCAGCACGGTGAGGACCACCATCGTGCGCGGCATCCGGCGTCGCAGCAGGACCAGCGCCCCGAAACCCACCGCGAACAGGTACGCCCCCGGCCCCGTGCGCCCCGCCGCGTCGGGATCCGCGGCGATGACGACCGCGACCACCAGCGCCATCGCGATCGCCAGGGCCACGTCGGTCACGCGTGGGTCGACGGTGACGCGTGGGTCGGCGGTCGGTGGGACCTCGCTCTGCTCGGGCACACCGTCACCCTACGGACGGCCCGACCCTGAGGCATCAGACCTGGGTCCAGGGTTCGAGTCGCCTCCAGGCGACACCAGGAGACGATCCCGGGCCGATGTGGCACCCTGGCCCCGGCGGGCACCGTCGGGGTATGACCTCACCACACCTTCCCGACCGCCCTGCCGGTCCTCCCGCTGCCCGTCCCGCCGCCGTCTCCTGGACCCTCGTCGCGGGCCTGTCCGCGCTGGCCCTGCTCTGGCCGCTCACCGGCCTGACGGGCGCGCTCGGCACCGGCGCACCCCGGGCGCTGACCATCATCGGCCTCACCGCCGCCGTCTGGATCGGCGTCGTCGGGCTGGGCCGCGTGCCCCGCCCCGTGCTCACCCTGGCCCTGACCGGCCTGGCCTACGGCCTGGTCGCCGCCCTGATCGGCACGCTCGTCCCGGTGCTCTCCGGCTTCGGCCCGGGCGGCGGCCCGGCGTGGACCCTGATCCCGGCCCTGGCCTTCGACACGATGTGGGGCTCGGTCGCCGGCCTCGTCGCCGCTTGTGTGCAGCGGCTGCGCGGGGGTGCGCGATGAGCCGGCGGACGAGGCGCGTCGGGCCTGCCCGCGTGGCCGGGTCCGTGGCCGCCGGCACGGTGGCGCTGCTGCTCGCGCTCGCAGGCTGCGCCTTGGTCCCCGGCTCGGTCACCCCGGTGGACGACGTGGAGTTCACGAACGAGCTCGCGATCCCGCCCCTGGCGCCGTCGCGCGTCGTGGACGGCACCCGCGTCTTCTCCCTGACGGCGCAGGAGGGCACCGCTGAGTTCCTGCCCGGGGTCGAGACCCGCACCTGGGGCTTCGACGGCTCCTACCTGGGGCCGACCCTGCGCGCCGAGCGCGGCGAACCCGTCGCCGTCGACGTCACCAACGAGCTCGCCGAGCCGACCAGCGTGCACTGGCACGGCATGCACCTGCCCGCCGCCATGGACGGCGGGCCGCACCAGGCGGTCGAGCCGGGCGCCACGTGGCGCCCGACCTGGCGGATCGACCAGCCCGCCGCCACCCTCTGGTACCACCCGCACCCGCACGGCGCCACGGAGAAGCACGTCTACCGCGGCCTGGCGGGCCTGTTCCTCCTGGACGACGACGCGTCCCGCGGCGCCGACCTGCCCCAGGAGTACGGCGTCGACGACGTGCCGGTGATCGTGCAGGACAAGATCCTCGACGACGACGGCCAGCTCGAGCTGGAGGACAACGGCAGCGAGCCCGGGACGCTCGGCGGGATCGTCCTGGCCAACGGCACGGCGGGCGCCTACCACCAGGTGACCACGGAGCGGGTGCGCCTGCGGCTGCTCAACGGGTCGACCGCGCGCACCTACCAGCTCGGCTTCCCGGACCGCGAGATGGACCTGGTCGCGACCGACGGCGGGCTGCTCGACGCGCCGGTCCGGCTGGAACAGGTGCGGCTCGCGCCCGGCGAGCGCGCCGAGGTCGTCGTCCGGATGGCGCCGGGGGAGACCACGCGCCTCCATTCGTTCGAGGCCGACCTGGGCGGCGTCGTCGTCCCCTTCGCGATGGGCGGCAACGACGCGTTCGACGTGCTGGAGCTGCGGGCCGCGGACCGGCTCGCGCCGTCGCCCGAGCCCGCCTGGACGCCGTCCGCCCATGCCGGCGAGGACGCGCTGCGGGAGTCCGACGCCGCCGTAACGCGCACCTTCGAGCTCGACGACCGGCACATCAACGGCCGGACCATGGACATGGCCCGGATCGACGCGGCCGCCACCGTCGGCGACACCGAGGTGTGGGAGGTGCGCAGCATCGTGCCGATGCCGCACAGCTTCCACGTGCACGACGTCCAGTTCCGCGTCCTGTCCGTCGACGGCGACCCGCCGCCCCCGGAGCTCGCCGGGCCCAAGGACACCGTGTACCTGGAGCCGCAGCGCACCTACCGGCTGCTCATGCGGTTCGACGACTACACCGACCCGGACGTGCCCTACATGTTCCACTGCCACATGCTGCTGCACGAGGACGAGGGGATGATGGGGCAGTTCGTCGTCGTCGAACCGGGGCAGGAACCAGGGACGGTGCCGGAGCAGCACGGGAACGGGCACGACGGGGCCGGGCATGACGGGGCTGGGGCCGGCCACGACGACGGGGCCGCGCCCGCCTCCGGGACGGGGCCCCGGTACGTGCCGGGCGCGGACGCGCACGAGGGGCACCACTGAACCTGTGCGACGCTCGTGCCGTGACTCTCTCGCTCCCCTCCCGCACCACGCACGTCCTGCTCGACCTCGACGGCACCCTCACCGACTCGGCGCCCGGCATCATCGCCTCGCTGCGCACGGGCTTCACCAACGCGGGCTTCGACGTCCCCTCCGACGACGTGCTGCGCACCTTCGTCGGCCCGCCCCTGGGGGCGAGCATGACCGGCATCGGCCTGTCCGACGTAGACGCCACCGCCGTGATCGCCGCCTACCGCAGCGACTTCGAGGTGCACGGCATGTTCGACAACTCGGTGATCCCCGGCATGCCGGAGGCGCTCGCCGAGGTCCGGGAGGCCGGGCTGACGCTCCTGGTCGCCACGGCCAAGCCCGAGCACTACGCGCGCCAGATCGTGGAGCACTTCGGGCTGGACGGCTACCTCGAGGGCGGGCTCGACGGTGTGCACGGCGCCGCCGCGGAGTCGGCCGGCCTGGTGCAGGGCAAGGAGGTCGTGGTGGAGCGGGCGGTGGCGCACGCGGTGGCCCTCGGGGCCGACGTCGCGCAGGTCGTGATGGTGGGCGACCGCGAGCACGACGTGCACGCCGCCGCCCACCACGGCGTCCCGACCGTGGGCGTGACCTGGGGCTACGCCGCGCCCGGGGAGCTGGAGACGGCGGGCGCGGCGGCGATCGCGACGACGCCGGAGGAGCTGCGCAAGCTGCTCACGAGCTGATCACGTCGTCGAACGCCCGCTGGACACGTTCGTCGACCACGACGAACCGCACGTCCTGCAGGTCCGCCTCGGAGTGCTCGGCGAGCCAGTTCCGGGAGGTCACCACGGCGATGCGCGCGACGTCGGACACGGGCCAGCCGTAGGCGCCCGCGCTCACCGCGGGGAACGCGACCGATCGCAGGTCGAGCTCGGCGGCGACGTCGAGCGACCGCGCGAAGCACGACGCGAGCAGGGCCGGATCGTCCTGGCCGCGGTGCAGGTTCGGCCCGACCGTGTGGATCACCCAGGACGCGGGCAGGTCGAACCCGGGGGTGGCGACGGCGTCGCCGACGGCCAGGCCGTCGCGGTGCGTCGTGCTCCGGAGCCGCCGGCAGGCCTCCAGGAGGCGGGGGCCGGCGGCGGCGTGGATCGCGCCGTCGACCCCGCCGCCGCCCAGGAGCAGGGAGTTGGCGGCGTTGATGACGGCGTCGGCCTCGACGCGCGTGAGGTCACCGATCTCGACGGACAGGCTCATGTGGCTGCTCCCGGTTGACGTGCCGGCGCCCCCGCGGCGCTGCCGGGGCGTTCCATCCATTTGTACTCTTCGGTGACCGGCGTCCACCCGAACTGCTCGTACAGCCCGTGGGCGTCGGCCGTCGCGAGGATCGTCCGGCGCAGTCCGCCGATCTGGTCGAGCTCGGCGATCACGCCCGCGACCAGCAGCTTTCCGATGCCCTGCCCGCGCAGGTCCGGGTCGACGATGACGTCGGCGAGCCATGCGAACGTCGCGCCGTCGGTCACCACGCGGGCGAACCCGACCTGCTCGCCCGTGTCCCGCCGGTAGACGCCGTAGGGCCGGGAGCCCGCGATGGCGGCGTCCATCACCTCGCGCGGGCGGTCCTTCGCCCAATAGGTGTGCCGGGAGACGAGCTCGTGCACGCGGCTGGCGTCGATGCGGGCGGGGTCGGTGGAGAACTCGTAGGACGGGTCGTCGGTCATGTGCTGGAGTCAACCACTGGACACCGACATCGGCTGAGGGGTTTTCGGGTTCGGGACGCTGCCGGTCGGCCGACGCGCTCGTGATACGCGGTGGCGACGCACTGCGCAGGTTCTTACGCGGCCGGCAGAAGGCCGGGCGGGCGAATGAGCCGACGGCCACTGTCGAACAAACGTCCTGAGCTTTGAGGCGTATGGATATGGTGTGGATCAAGGGGGTGGTGGCATGGATGACGGGCGGAAGTACAGAACGATGGGCCGCGCGCTCCTGGAGGACGAGGTCTCTCCGGAGCCGGTCGTGGGGGACACGGTCGTGGGGGAAGGCCTGCCGGCCTGGCCGCCCGACGCTGTGTCGGTCGCGTCCTCGGCCTGGTCGGTCGACCGGCTCCGGGCCGCGCTGGCAGGCACGGTGGGCGCGGAGCTGGCGCGGGTGGTCGAGGAGGTCACCGACTCGGAGGCGGGTCTGCTGCCTGACCTGCCGGATGACGCGCTGGGTGACCTGGTGGTCGCGTGCGGGCGGCTGCAGTCCTGGGCCGCCGGGCTGCAGGCCCGGGTGGTGGGCGAGCGGGCGAGCAGGGAGACGAGCCCGCTGGCGCACAGCTCCCTGGTCGCGCAGGTGACGGGTGAGCTGGTGGTCACCGGGGCGGAGGCCTCGGAGGTCGTGGTGCGGGGTGAGTCCGGTGCCGACCATCCCACGGTGATCACTGCGCTGACCGCCGGTCAGATCGACGTGAAGAAGGCGCACACGCTGCTGCGGTCCGCCACGCAGCTCACCACGGACGAGCGTGCCGAGGCGATCGCGCGGTACCTGCCGCAGGCCCCGTTTCGCACGTGGCGGTGGCTGCGGTCGAAGCTTCTGGCGTTCGAGAAGTCGCGGCACGGATCCGCCGAGACGGCTCGGATCGCCGCGCAGCGCCGCAACGTCCAGCTCGACCGGGCGGAGAACGACATGGGCTGGCTGTCCGCGTACCTGCCGGCCGCCGACGCCATGGCGGTGTGGAACGTCGTCGACGACATGGCGCACCAGATCCGGCGGACCGCGGGTGAGGAGCGCGACCTGGGTCAGCTGCGCGCCGACTGCCTGACCGGCATCGTGACCGGCCGCCTCGTGCCCGCCGACCGGTTCGCGAAGATCGGTGAGGCAGGCGGTCCGGGTGCCGGAGCCGGGGCGGGTGTGGATGGTTCCAACGGCTCTGCCCACGGCGCGCACGAGTGCGAGTGCGGCGGTCGCGCGCCGGTCCGGGTCGTGCGAGTCACCCCGACCCGGCCGGTCGTGCGGGTCACGGTCCCGGCGACCGTGCTGCTGGGCCTGGATGACGCGCCCGGCGACCTGGAGGGGTTTGGACCGATCCCGGCGGAGACGGCCCGGCTGCTGGCGACCGATGCGACCTGGCGGCGCCTGGTGACCGACCCGGTGACCGGGGTCCTGGTCGACTACTCCACCACGAGCTATCAGCCCGGGAAGGTGCTTCGACAAGCGGTGGTCGCCCGCGATCTGACCTGCGCGTTTCCGCACTGCGAGCATCCTGCGGACCGGGACGACCTGGACCACATCGTGCGCTTCGACCATGATCTCGACCCCTCGGTGCTGCCGCTCGGCACACCAGGGCAGACCCGCGCCGACAACCTGCAACCCCTGTGCCGACGGCATCACCTGTTGAAGACGCACGAAGGATGGGGTGCCGTACGGGACGCCGACAGCGGCATGACGACCTGGACCTCGCCCTCAGGCCGCGTACACACGCGCCCACCGACGGTGCTGGACACCCATGTGGAGTTCGATGACGTCGACCCCGACTCGAGCGACGACCTCACACGGCGGTCCGTGACTGGCCGACGACTGCCGCGCCGGAACGCTACGGCCGAGTCCGGTGGGACGCCGACCGAGTCCGCCGGCCCTTCGGGCCCGGCCGGCCCTGGCCAGCCGCCGTTCTGAGTCGCGTCACCCCGCGTACCGGCGGCAGAACTCGCGCAGCGGGCCCTCGGGCACCACGTCGAGCAGCTCGCGGTACCGGCCTTCCGCCTCGTCGGTGCGGCCGGTCCGGCGGGCGAGGTCGGCGAGCGTGAGGCTCGCATCGCGGGCGGCGTACGGCGGGCCGTCCGCAACCACAGCCTCGAGCGCGCGCTCGACCGGGGCGAGGTCGCCGCCGTCGCGCAGCGCGAGCCGGCCGAGCACCACCAGCCGGGCGACCCGTGTCGCCGGGGACGGCCAGGTGTCCGCCAGCGCGTCGTAGAGCTGGGCCAGCCGCGGCCAGTCCGTGCCGGCGGCGTCCGGCGCCGTGGCGTGCACGCCGGAGATCGCGGCCTCCAGCACGAAGCGGCCGGGTGACTCGGGGGCCTCGGGGGCCGTCGACCACGTGAGCGCGGTCGCGGCGTCGTCGAGCCCGGCGCGCAGCAGCCGCCGGTCCCACGCCGACCGGTCCACCTCGTCGAGGGGGAGCGCCACGCCGTCGCGCACCCGGCCGGGTCGGCGGGCCAGGCCGAGCAGGCAGACCGCGCGCAGCCCGAGCACCTCGGCGTCGTCCGGGTACTCCGCGACCAGGGCCTCCGCGAGCGTCAGCGCGTCGCGCGCGGGATCCCGCGTCGCGTCCGCGGGCTCCAGCTCTTCCCGCTGGCCCACGGTGAACAGGCCGGCCACACAGGCGAGCACCACGGGCAGCCGGACCGCCCGCGCGGGACCGTCGGGCACGGCGAACTCGCCGCGCGCCCGGGCCAGCGCCGACTTGGCGCGGGTGAGCCGGGCGGCCGCGGTCGCCTCCGCGATGCCGAGGTGCCCCGCGATCTGCCGGATCGTGAGCCCGCAGACCACACGCATCGCCAGCACGAGCTGCGCGCCGGGCGCGAGCGCGTCGTCGCAGGCGACGAACAGCAGCGCGAGGCGGTCGTCCAGCTCGTCGCCCGGGGCGTGCGGCGTGTTCACGTCGGCCACCTCCGGGCGAGCGAGCTGGGGCTGGATCCGGTCGAACACGCCCTGGTGGCGCAGCGCGTCGAGCCAGGTGCGCCGGCCGACCTGCACGCACCAGCCCACCAGGTCGTCGATCGCGCCGTCGGGCTGCGCCGCGGCGCGCGCGAAGGCCTCGGCGGCGTACTCCTCGCCGTGGTCCAGGCTGCGTGTGGTCACCGCGAGCGACCGCACCACCTGGGGCCAGGCGGTGCGGAACGCCGCGGGGTCGATCACCGGTCAGGAGCCGTCGGTCAGGAACCGAACTGCATGACCTTGCGCCACTCGACCACGTTGCCGCTCGGGACGAGCGCCGCGATCTTGCGGGCCGTGGCCTCGTCGCACTCGACCTGGTAGAAGCCGGTGATCACCTCGTTGGTGTCGGTGAACGGCGCGTCGGTGTACACGGGTTCGCCGCCGTCCTTGCCGACGGCGACGAACCCGCCGTACCTCGCGTTCTGCAGGGCGTCGCCGCCGGTGATCTTCACGCCCAGGGCGGCCACGGCCTCGCTGAAGCGCTCGTGGGCGGCCATGTCCTCGGAGAGCTCCTGGCGGTTGCGCCCGCGCAGGTTCTCCGGGAGGTAGGCGTCCGAGTCCCAGTCGTTCTCGCGGATCAGGAAGACCCAGGTGTCGGTCATGACGTGCTCCTCGTTCGTGGGATGTTGACACGCCTTGGACGGGCGAGCCGCGCCGGAATCGACACCTCCCACTCGACTACTTTCCCGAGATCACCCGATGACCGCGACCGGCACCGCGATCGGTGTCCCGGAGCCGTCCCGGCGCTGGTCCACCTCGGGCAGGTCGACGGGCTGGCCGCCGGTGCCGAGCGCGCGCGGGGGAGTGGCGCCGACCCAGGCCAGGATGAGGCCGTCCTCACCCTTCAGGAGCCGCTGCGACCGGACGCCGCCGGTCGCCCGGCCCTTGCCCGGGTACAGCGCGAACGGCGTCACCTTGCCCGCGCCCGGTTCGATCCCCGGCAGCGCGTCACCGGCGCCGGCGATCGTCACCACGGTCGCGTCGACCCCGGCCGGGACCGCGCCGAAGAACACGGCCTTCCCGTCCTCGGCGAGCTTGATGCCCGCCATACCGCCCGCCGCGCGGCCCTGCGGGCGCACGGACGAGGCGGGGAAGTGCAGCAGCGAGGTGTCGTCGGCCACGAAGACCAGCTCGTCGTCGTCGGCCACGACGGCGGCACCGACCACGACGTCGCCGTCCTTGAGCGCGATGACGGGCCACTCGTCGCCCTTGGCCGGGGCGTCGGACGGCGCGACCCGCTTGACGATGCCCTGCGCCGTCCCGACGGCGACGGTCGGCGCGTCGGCGCCGAGCCCCGTCACGGCCAGCACGCTCTCGCCGCGCTCGAGCTCCACGAGTTCGCTGACCGGGATGCCGCCCGACAGCGAGGGCGCGCCGTCCGTCGGCGGCAGTGAGGGCAGGTCGAGCACGGAGATGCGCAGCATCCGGCCGGCGGACGTCACCAGGCCCACGTGGCCGCGGGTGGACGCCGCGGCGTCGCCCCGCAGGGCGTCGTGCGCGGCGCGGTTGCCCTCGCGCGGCACCGGGACGTCGTCGGGGAGGCGGGCCAGCAGGCCGGTCGCGGACAGCACCACGCGGGTGGGCTGGTCCTTGATCTGCAGGTCGATCGGCTCGACGTTCTTCTTGCGCCCGTTGGCGGGGGCCACGGCCACCGAGCCGACGGACCCGCCCGCGGCGTCGAGCAGCACGGTGCGGCGCGGCGTGCCGTACGTCTTGGCCACCTCGCCCATCTCGGTGCTCACGAGGCGGCGCAGCAGCTTCTCGTCGCCGAGGATCTGCTCCAGCTCCGCGATCTCGCGGCGCAGCTCCTCGGCCTCCTTCTCCAGCTCGATGCGGGAGAACTTGGTCAGGCGGCGCAGCTGCAGGTCGAGGATGTAGGACGCCTGCGGCTCGGACAGGTCGAAGATCTCGCGCAGCCGGTCGCGGGCGATGGCGGCGTCGTCCGACGAGCGGATGACCTGGATGACCTCGTCGATATCGACGATCGCGATGAGCAGGCCGTCCACGAGGTGCAGCCGCTCCAGGCGCTTGTCCAGGCGGTACTGCGACCGGCGCCGGACCACCAGGATCCGGTGGTTCACCCAGACCCGCAGCATCTCGAGCAGGCCGAGCGTGCGCGGCTGGCCGTCGACCAGGGCCACGTTGTTGATGCCGAACGAGTCCTCGAGCGGCGTGACGCGGTAGAGCTGCTCCAGCACGGCGTCCGGGTCGAAGCCGGTCTTGACCTCGATCACGAGGCGCAGGCCGTGCGTACGGTCGGTGAGGTCCTGGACGTTGTTCACGCCCTGGATGCGCTTGGCCTTGACTCCGTCGGCGATCTTCTCGATCACCTTCTCCGGGCCCACCAGGTACGGCAGCTCGGTGACGACGATGCCCTTGCGGCGCGGGGTCACGTTCTCGATGCGCGCGGTGGCGCGGGTGCGGAAGCTGCCGCGGCCCGTGCGGTAGCCGTCGCGCACGCCCTCCAGCCCGACGATCTTGCCGCCCGTGGGCAGGTCCGGCCCGGGCACGAACCGCTGCAGGTCCTCCAGCGTGGCCTCGGGGTTCTTGATCAGGTGCTGCGCCGCCGAGACGACCTCGACGAGGTTGTGCGGCGCCATGTTCGTGGCCATGCCGACGGCGATGCCGGAGGCACCGTTGACCAGCAGGTTCGGGATCGCGGCGGGCAGCACCTCGGGCTGGGTGAGCTTGTTGTCGTAGTTCGGCACGAAGTCCACGACGTTCTCGTCGAGTCCCGTGGTCATCGCCATCGACGGCGCCGCGAGCCGCGCCTCGGTGTACCGGGGGGCGGCGGGGCCGTCGTCGAGCGAGCCGAAGTTGCCGTGCCCGTCCACGAGCGGCAGGCGCAGCGAGAAGTCCTGCGCCAGGCGCACGAGCGCGTCGTAGATCGGGGCGTCACCGTGGGGGTGCAGCTTTCCCATGACCTCGCCCACCACGCGCGACGACTTCACGTGCGCGCGGTCGGGCCGCAGCCCCATGTCCGACATCATGTACAGGATGCGGCGCTGCACCGGCTTGAGGCCGTCGCGCGCATCGGGGAGCGCCCGCGAGTAGATGACGGAGTAGGCGTACTCGAGGAACGAGGCCTCCATCTCCGAGGCGACGTCGATGTCCACGACCTTCTCGTGGATCTCGCTCTCGTCGAGCGGCTGCGACGGCTTGCGCGCCATGGTTCGTGGGGCTCCTGGGCTCTGGGGCTGGACGGGGACAGGCAAACCGTACCTCGCGCCACCCACACTCCCCGCCGCGCACACGCCCCCGCGCACAGGAGGCTTTCACGGACGTCTCACCAGGTCATCGCCGAGCCGTGTGCACAGACCTCGTCCCACCTGGCAGTATTCAGGTATGCCCGAATTGCCGCTGGTCAGCAGGTCGACGACCGTCCCGGGCTGGCTGGCCCGGATCGGCCTCGCCTACGGCGTGGTCGGGCTCAGCGTGGTGCCCGTCCTGGTGCTCGGCGCCCTGGTCACGTGGTGGATGCAGTCGTGGCGCTGCGCCCAGCAGGAGTGGGGCTGCCTGGAGCAGGGCATCACCATGTGGGCAGGTCTCGCGATCCTCGCGGCGGTGCTGCACATCGTGGTCGCCATGCGGGTCGGGCTCGGCGTCGTGCACGGCCTGGTGGTCGTCGCGGTCGCCGCCGTCGCCGCGAACGTGGCGCCGTCGGCCGGCGCGTGGCTCCTGCTCGCGGCGGGTCCGGCAGTGGCGGCGATCCTGACGGCGTCCGGCCCCAACCGGCGCCAGCGCCTCGTGCTCGTGGGCTTCGCCGTGATGCTGCTCGTGGGCATGGTCCTGGTGGGCTGACCGGCGGGCTGACGCCCCACCGGGCCGCGAGCGGCGGCACCCCCGGCGGGGTCGTTAGCCTTGTCCCGTGGACCAGCCAGAACGGGCCGACCGGAAGGTGGGCACGGTGCGCTCGCCCTACGCGACCGGCTACCCCGTCGAGTGGGAGGCCGACGTGGTGCTGCGCGACGGCTCGACCGTGCACGTGCGCCCCATCCGGCCCGAGGACGCCGCCGCGCTCCAGCGCTTCCAGATGGCCCAGTCCGAGCGCTCCACGTACCTGCGCTTCTTCGCCGCGCTGCAGCGCATTCCGGAGCGCCTCCTCACCCAGCTCGTCACGGTGGACCACGTGCGCCGGGCCGCCCTCGTCGCCGTCCGGCCGGGTACGGACGACGACGGCGCGAGCCGCGAGGACATCGTCGGAGTCACGCGCTACGACGTGACCGACGACCAGCCGGGGCGCCGCACCGCCGAGGTCGCGTTCAACATCGCGGACGCGCTCCAGGGCCAGGGCCTCGGCTCGGTCCTGCTGGAGCACATCGCCGCGGCGGCGCGCGAGCGGGGCGTGCACCGGTTCATCGCCGAGGTGCTGCCCCAGAACCGCGCGATGCTGGGCGTGTTCCGCGAGGCCGGCTACGACGTCGAGCAGCACCTGGACGACGGCGTGGTGACCGTCTCGGTCGACCTCGACCCCACGGACCGGTCGCGTGAGGTGATGGCCGACCGCGAGCACCGCACCGAGGCCCGCTCCATGCAGGGCCTGCTCTCGGCACGGCGGGTGCTCCTGGTCGGCCCCGCGGGCACCGGCCAGTCCGCCGACGACACGACGATCGACGAGCTGCTCGTCGTCCGCGTCCGCGAGGCCCACGCCGCCGACCCCGGTGACACCGAGCTCCTCGTGCTCGGCGACGACGTGACCTGGGCGGACCTCGCCCCCGACAGCAACAACACAGTCGACCTCGCCGTCGTCGCCGCCCCGCCCGACGAGGTGATCGACGCCGTCCGCCGGCTGCGCGGCACGGGCGCCCGCGGCGTCGTCGTCATGTCGGCGGGCTGGGCCGAGGCCGGGCCGGCCGGCGTGGCCCGGCGCCGCGAGCTGCTGCGTACCGCGCACGGCGAGGGGATGCGCGTGGTGGGCCCGGCGAGCTACGGCCTGCTCACCAACGTGCCGGGCGCGCGCCTGCGCGCGAGCCTGGCCCTCACGGCCCCGCGCCCCGGGCGCGTGGGCCTGTTCAGCCAGAGCGCCCCGACCGCCGTCACGGCGGCCGAGACGGTCAAGCGGCGCGGCCTGGGCCTGTCCACGCTGGTCTCCGCGGGGCACCGGGCCGACGTGTCGGGCAACGACGTCATGCAGTACTGGCAGGACGACCCGCACACCGACGTCGTGTGCCTGTACCTGGAGACGCTCGGCAACCCCCGCAAGTTCTCGCGTATCGCCCGCCGTCTCGCGCAGGTCAAGCCCGTGGTCGTGGTCGTGGCCGGGCGGCACGGCAGCGTGGTGCCGCCCGGGCACACCGTGCGCGCCACGCGCGCCCCGCGCCGGATGCTCGACGAGGTGCTGCGGCAGTCCGGCGTGATCCGCGCGGAGAACACGCACCAGCTCATGGACGTCGCGCAGGTGCTGGCGCACCAGCCGCTCCCGGCGGGCGGCCGGGTGGGCATCCTCGCCAGCTCGCCGTCGCTCGCCGCGCTCGTGGCCGACGCCGTCGCGGCGGCGGGCCTGACCGTCGTCGGCCCGCCGGAGTCGCTGTCGGCGGGGGCGCCCGACGACGAGATCGCCGCCGCCGTCGACGCCCTCTACGCGCCGGACGCGTGCGACGCCGTCGTCCTGGTCTCCGTGCCCGTGGTGCTGCCGCGCACCGAGGCGATGGCCCGCGCCGTGGCCGAGGCCGCCGCCCGCACGGGCCGCACCACCGTCGTCAGCGCGCTGGGCCTGCACGGCATGCCCGACGAGCTCGCGGCGAGCCACGACGGGCGCGAGGTCCGCCTGCCCGCCTTCTCCACGCCCGAGGACGCCGTCTGGGCCCTCGGGGAGGTGGTGCGCTACGCCCGGTGGCGCACGCAGGACCACGGCGCCCCGGTCCGCCCGGCCCTGCGGGAGGGCGTGTCCGACGGCGTGGCCCGCACCCAGGCGCGCACCCTCGTCGAGTCGCTGCTGAGCCAGCACCCCGACGGCACGGTCCTGGACCAGGAGGCGGCGACCGAGCTGCTCGCCTGCTACGGGCTGAGCCTGTGGGGCTCCCGGAGCGTGCGGACGCCGCAGGAGGCGGTGGCCGCCGCGCAGGAGCTGGGCTGGCCCGTCGCGCTCAAGATCGCCTCGCCCGCGCTGCGGCACCGCGCCGACCTGGGCGGCGTGCGCCTCGACATCGCCGACGCCGAGGACCTGACGGAGGACGCCGAGCGCATGCTCGCCGCGGCGTCCGCCCTGCTGCCGGCGCCCGACCCGGTGCTGGAGGTGCAGGCCATGGCGCCCACGGGCGTGGCGTGCGTGGTGCGGTCGGTGGAGGACGAGCTGTTCGGGCCCGTGGTCTCGTTCGGGCTGGCGGGCGACGCCGTCGACCTGCTCGACGACGTGACCCATGGCGTGCCACCGCTGACCGACGTCGACGTGGCCCGGATGGTGCGCGGCGTGCGCGCGGCGCCGCGCCTGTTCGGGTACCAGGGCGCGCCCGCCGCCGACGTCGCCGCGCTGGAGGACGTGCTGGCCCGCGTCTCGGTCATGGCCGAGGACCTGCCCGAGCTCGCGTCCGTGGAGCTGTACCCGGTGGCCGTCGCGGAGCGCGGCGCCTCCGTGCTGCACGCCACGATCCGGCTGCGCCCCGCCGAACGCCGCACGGACGCCCTGCGCAGGGCGCTGCCGGGCTAACGGCGGGAGCCCCTCTCATGGGATGATTCCCCTCGTGCCCCATGCCCCTACCGATGCCCGTGACGACCTGACCGCCCACCTGCACCGGGCCGGCTACTACCCGGAGCTCGTCGCGGACGTGCTCGACGTGGCCCTGGCCGGCGAGGAGGTGGTGGCCCACCTCGTGCAGGCCGAGACCACCTTCGACTCGGAGGTGCGCCGCCACCTCACGGTGCTGGTGCTGACCCCGACCCGCCTGGTCACCGCGCACGTCGACGACCACACGGGGGAGGACCCGGCCCGGTCCGGCTCGGCGTCCGCCACCACCGAGGTGGTGCCGGTGCGCGAGATCCGCTCCGTGGCGCTCACCCACGTGATCGCGGACCCGGCGCAGTACCCGCAGAGCGGGGCCACGCGCGAGGTCACGCTGGCCGTGGGCTGGGGCGCGGTCTCCCGCGTCGACCTGGAGCCGGCCTCCTGCGTGGACCCGAACTGCACGGCCGACCACGGCCTGACCGGCCAGGTGACGCCCGACGACGTGGTGGTCCGCGTCTCCGGCGAGGCCGAGGGCGACGCCGCCGTCCGCGCGGCCGTCGACTTCGCCCGGGCGCTGTCCCGGGCCACGTCTGCGTGAGCGCTCCGCACCTGCCCGAGGGCCTGGTCGTGCCGTCCTACGACACGACCAGCCTCGCCGCCGTGCTGCCCGCCGCCGCGGGCGCGCTGGGCCACGACCTCACCACGGCCACGGGCCTGACCGCGGCCGGCAGCCGCGCGGCCCTCGGCCTGCCCGACGCCGACCGCGTCGTCGTCGTGCTGGTGGACGGGCTCGGCATCCGCAACCTCGCCGAGCGCGGGGGCCACGCGTCGTTCCTGCGCGGCCTCCTGCGCGAGCGGGACGAGGCCGCCGCCACGCTCACCTCCAGCTTCCCGTCGACGACGGCCGCGGGCCTGAGCATCCTCGGGACGGGCACCGCCCCGGGCCGCACGGGCATGCTCGGCTACACGCAGCGCAACCCCGAGACCGGGAAGCTGGCCGCGGTGGTGCAGTGGCGCGACCTCGGCGACCCCGCCGACGTGCAGCGCGAGCCCACGGTCCTGGAGACGCTCGCCGCTGCGGGTACCCGGGTGGTGGCCCCCGGCCCGCGGAAGTTCGCGGGCTCCGGCATGAGCCAGGCCGCGCTGCGCGGCCCCGTGCACGTGGCCGCCGAGACGTTCGAGCAGCGCGTGGACGCCACCGTCGCGGCGCTGCGCCGGCCGGCCGACCCGGCGGGCACCGGGCAGAGCCTCGTGTACCTGTACCAGGGCGACGTCGACAAGACCGGCCACGGCTTCGGCTGGGACTCCTGGCAGTGGGGCGACGCGCTGGAGGCCACCGACCGGGAGCTGCGCCGCCTGCTGCGCAGCGTGCCGCGCGGCACCCTCGTGCTGGTCACGGCCGACCACGGCCAGATCACGGCCGACCTGGCCACCCAGTGGGACGTCGCGACCGACCCCGCGCTGTACCCCGGCGTCGCCATGGTGGGCGGCGAGCCGCGCGCCCTGCACGTCTACACCGAGCCCGGCACCGACCCGGCCGACGTCGCGGCCCGGTGGACCGAGCGGCTGGGCGACCACGCCCTGGTAGTGCTGCGGGAGCAGGCCGTGGCCGGCGGCTGGTTCGGCCCGGTCGCCGAGCACGTGCTGCCCGCGATCGGGGACGTCGTGGTGGCGATGACCGGCGCCGCCACCGTCGTCGACTCCCGGGTGCACTCCGCGAACGCGCGGGCGCTGCCCGGCGTGCACGGCTCCCTCACGCCGCACGAGATGCTCGTGCCGTTCCTGACCGCCCTCTCCTAGGAAGCTCTCGTGGCCCAGCTCGTCTTCTTCTCCGGGACCATGGACTCCGGCAAGTCCACCCTCGCCCTGCAGACCGACCACAACTTCCGCGCCCGCGGGCGCGAGGGGCTCATCTTCAGCCGGGGCGACCGGGCGGGCGCGGACCGGGTCTCCAGCCGGCTGGGTCTGGAGGTCGCGGCCGTCGAGGTGACCGACGACACCGACTTCTGGGTCGAGATCAGCGGCCGCCGCGCCGGCGGCGAGGCCGTCGACTACCTGGTGTGCGACGAGGCGCAGTTCTACTCGCCCGCGCAGGTGGAGCAGCTCGCCCGGCTGGTGGACGAGACGGAGATCGACATCTTCGCCTTCGGCATCACCACCGACTTCCGCACCCGGCTCTTCCCCGGCTCGGCGCGCCTCATCGAGCTCGCCGACCGCGTCGAGCTGCTCCAGGTGCAGTCGCTGTGCTGGTGCGGCGCGCGCGCCACGCACAACGCGCGCACCGTGGACGGGATCATGGTCACCGAGGGGCAGCAGGTGGTGATCGGCGACGTCGGCCTCGCCGAGGTCGCCTACGAGGTGCTGTGCCGCCGCCACCACATGCGCCGCATGACGGCGCTCACCGCGCGCCGCCGCTCGGCGGACGAGTCCCTCTGGGGCTAGGCCCCGGGGCTGGACGGCCCGCCTAGACCTCCGGGCGCGAGCCGAACACGATCTCGTCCCAGCTCGGCACCTGCGCGCGCGACTTGCGGCCGCGCTTGGGCGCGGGCCGCTTGGCGGCTGCCGGCTCCTTGTCCGGCACGTTCGCCGGCTCCGGGACCGGGGCGGGCTCGGGCTCCGGCTTCGCCTCCTGGTCCGACGGCGGGGGCGTGGCCGGCACGGGCCCCGGGATCTCCCACTGGCTCGGCCCCTCCCACTCCAGGTCGGCGGGGGAGTCCGGCACCTTGACGGACGGCATCCGGGGGCGCGACCCGCCCCGCCGCGCGCCGATGTCGACGACGGCCGCGGCCGGCTCCGGCGCGGACTCGTCGGGCTCGTCCGGGCTCGCCGCCGAGCCCGGACCGGCGGGCCCGCCGTCCAGGTGGTCGAGCTCCAGCAGGTCGGGCGGCCCGACGTCGGGCGCGGAACGCCGCGAGGGCCGCTGGCCCCGGCGCTCGGAGAGGTTGTCCAGGAGCAGGTCCGTGTCGTCGGGCTCGGGCGGGGCCGGCCGGGAGCCGCGCTGGCCGAGCCGCTGCGGCGGCAGGGTGGCGACGCCGGCCAGCGCCGGGCCCTCGTCGTCCTCGGGGAGGCCGAGCCAGCGGGCCTCGTCGTCGAGCGCCGTGACGAAGCCGCCGCGCGGCTCCAGCGACCAGCGGCCCTCCCGCGGCCGCTCGCCCGCGGTGAACTCGACCTGCACGATCCAGGGGTGCGTGCCCTCCCGGGTGGCGGTCCATCGCGCGTCGTCGGGCCGCACGCCGCGCGAGCGCAGGCGCTCGTCGGCGACCTCCCCGAGCGTGGTGGCCGTGTCGTCGTCGTTCAGCACGGCCTTGGCGCGTACACGGGAGATCGCGTGCTCGCGCTCGGAGATGACGGGGTACTCGAAGCGCCGCACGTGCTCCACGGGCAGGCCCGAGGCCTCGGCGAGGGCCTCGCAGGTCTCGCCCGCGCGCAGGCGCGCCTGGATCTCGCGCGGACGCAGGGTGGACTCCTCCTGGGCGCGGATCGACTCCATGCGCGGGCGGTCGCCCCGGAGGGCTGCGCGCAGGGCGTCGGTGATCGGCAGGGTGCTCTGGGTGCCGTCGCGTGCGGCGAGGACGAGGCGTTCACCGTCCTCGTGCAGCCTCACCAGCTCCAGCTCGTCCATGCCAGTCCTCCCGGGGTAGTCCTGTGTGCCGAGCCTGCCACCGAGCGGGCGCGGCGCGGCGCAGGCGCGTCGGTGTGCCGCCGGATCGTAGCCCGCCGGCGGGTGCGGCAGGATGGGCGCGTGATCTCACCCGCACCGCACGCGCTGCCCGACGGCGTCACCGTCACCGCCCTCCGCGACCTCGCCGTCCGCCTCGCGACGGCGGCCGGGACCCTCGTCCGGGAGGGCAGACCGGAGCGGGTCGAGGTCGCCGCGACCAAGTCGAGCGACGTGGACCCCGTCACGGTCATGGACCGCGCCTCGGAGGAGCTGCTGCGCGAGATGATCGCGGCGGAGCGCCCGGACGACGCGATCCTGGGCGAGGAGGGCGACGACGTGCCCGGCACCAGCGGGCTGACCTGGGTGCTCGACCCGATCGACGGCACGGTGAACTACCTGTACGGGGTGGCGTCCTGGGCCGTGTCGGTGGCGGTCGTGGCGGGTCCGCCGGAGCCCGCGTCGTGGACCGTGCTGGCCGGGTGCGTGCACAGCGTCGCCGACGGGCGGACCTGGTCGGCCGGGCTGGGCGAGGGTGCCACGCGCGACGGCACGCCGATCCGGTCGGGCGCGCCAGCGTCCCTGAGCACGTCCCTGGTGGGCACGGGCTTCGGGTACGACGCCGTGCGCCGTGCCGAGCAGGCCCAGGTCCTGGCGCAGGTGCTGCCGCAGATCCGGGACATCCGGCGGCTCGGCTCCGCCGCGATCGACCTGTGCCTCCTCGCGGACGGCTCGCTCGACCTGTACTACGAGCGCGGCCTGAACCCGTGGGACATGGCGGCGGGCGTGATCGTGGCCACCGAGGCGGGCGCCGTCGTGACCGGCCTGCGGGGCCGGCCCGCGGGGAACGCGATGACGGTCGCGGGCCCCCGCGAGCTCGTGGCGCAGCTCGCCGGGATCCTCGAGGCGGCGGACGCCGACGGCGCCGGGGGCACCGTCGGCGGGTGATCTTTTTTATGACACACCCGTGCAAGAGTGGTCACCGTTGACCAGGGTCAAAAGGCTGAAAACGGGCCGTTGTCGCAGGTCAGAGCGTACGTGACCGGGGTTACACCGGTAGATGTAGCGCGCCTGACAGAAATGGTGCACAATCCGTGGGCCGACTCGGGAACAAAACCGGGGCCGTGTGCATTATCTGCGCGTACACCCGCTTGCGGTCGCTGTTCGACGGTGCTCGCGGTGTCCCGGCCGGGGCGGCGTCGAACCCCGGATGTCCCGAACCCTTCCGGCGCGACCACCTACCGACGGAGAACACCACATGGCAACTGACTACGACGCCCCGCGTAAGAACGATGAGGATGTCGAGCAGGACTCGATCCAGGAGCTGCAGGCACGTCGTTCTGACAAGTCCTCGGGCGTTGTGGACGAGGACGAGACAGAAGCGGCCGAGGGCTTCGAGCTCCCGGGCGCCGACCTGTCGGGCGAGGAGCTCGCAGTACGGGTGCTGCCGCGTCAGGCGGACGAGTTCACGTGTTCGAGCTGCTTCCTGGTGCACCACCGCAGCCAGCTGGCCTACGAGAAGGCCGGCCAGATGATCTGCACGGAGTGCGCCGCCTGATCCACCAGGCCTTCGGCACTGACGACACGACCGGGCTGTCATGCGGCGCATGGCAGCCTTCGTCGTACCCGGGCCCGGGAACGCTAGGCTCTGCTTGTCTGCCGCCTGAGCCTGCGGCTCCGCTCCAGGCGCGTGCCTCGTTCCTCGGCCCCCACCCTGCGCTGCACCTCCGGCTCAGTCGGCCAGGGCCTTGACCAGCAGCTCCGGGCGGCGCGTGGAGACCAGCCAGTAGGGGGTGGGGTCGGCCGGGTCGTCGAGCGCGACCCGCACCCCGGTCCGCGCCCACGCGCGCAGGCAGACGTAGGCGCGCGCGTCCAGGCCGGGGCCCAGCTCGTGCCGCATGGCGGCGACGTCCAGGGCCTGGGGCGCGCTCAGCAGCGCGACCGGGATCCGGGCGCTCCCGGCGCGCAGGACGCCGTCGGACACCTCGACGACGGGCGACGTGACGGCCAGGGCGACCGCCGACCCGACACACACCAGCAGCCCGACGGCGACCGCCGCGGCCGCGTGCACGGGCCACAGCGCGATCGCCGCGATGGCCCCCAGACCGACCGTGCCGAGCCAGCCGCCGGGACCGGGCAGGAGACGCTCGTGGAAGGTGAGGGTGGTCGCCGTCATGGACACATCATCCCAGCCCCCGGCACTGCCCCGGCACTCTTGCGGCGGCGCGGGCCCAGGTGGCGTACTCTTCCGGCGTGCCCACCCCTGAGCCAGCTCACGACGGCAGCACGGTCGACGTGCTCATCCGCCTCCTGGACGACGTTCCCGTCCCCGCCTACGCGCATCCCGGCGACGCCGGCGCCGACCTGGTGACCACGGTCGACGTCGAGATCCCGCCGCAGGGGCGGGTGCTGGTGCCCACCGGGGTCTCGATCGCGCTGCCGGAAGGCTACGCGGCGTTCGTGCACCCCCGCTCGGGCCTCGCGACCAAGCACGGCGTGACCATCGTGAACGCGCCGGGCACCGTGGACGCGGGCTACCGCGGCGAGATCAAGGTCACGCTGCTCAACACCGACACGACGCAGGCCGTGAAGCTGGTCCGGGGCGACCGCGTGGCGCAGCTCGTGATCCAGAAGGTCGAGCGCGCGCGGTTCGTGCCCGCGCAGACCCTGCCCGGTTCGCACCGGGGCGACGGCGGCTTCGGCTCCAGCGGCGGTTTCGCCGGGCGCTGAACGCGTGTCCAGGTCGGCGCCGGACAGGTCTAGGCTGTAAGTAACGAGCGGATAACGCCGCCCGGCGCAGTAATGCGGGCGCCCGGGTGGGGCGAGCAATCGACGAACGACGAAGGAGTGTGGCTGTGGGTCTGTTCAGCCGACGAGGTACGGCGGAGGAGCCCGCCTCGGTCGAGTGGGCGTCGGTGGAGGCCGAGCAGCAGAAGCGGCCCCACGGACCCTTCGACCGGTCCCAGGTGGACGAGATGGGCCCCCGGGTCGACCTCGGCGCCATCTGGCTGCCGGTGATGCCCGGGCTCGAGCTCCGCATGGAGATCGACAAGAAGACGCAGAAGGTCACCGGGGTGACGGCCGCGCTGGAGGGGTCCAACCTCCAGATCCAGGCGTTCGCCGCGCCGCGCACCGAGGGCATCTGGGACGAGATCCGGCACGAGATCGCCCAGTCCGTGAGCGGGCAGGGCGGCATCGTGGACGACGTGCCCGGCGTGTTCGGCCGCGAGCTGCTGGTGCGCATGCCCGTGACGGGCCCCGACGGGCAGCCCGGCCAGCGGCCGGCGCGGTTCGTGGGCGTGGACGGGCCCCGCTGGTTCATCCGCGGCGTGCTCGCGGGCCGGGCGGCGCTGGACGCCGAGGCGGCCAAGCCGCTGGAGTCCGTGTTCGCGAACATCGTCGTGGTGCGGGACCAGAGCCCGCGCCCGCCGCGCGACCTGCTGCCCCTGGCGCTGCCGAAGTCGGCGCGCAAGGATGGTGCACAGCCGGCGCAGGAGCCGGCCGGTCCGCAGGACGCCGCACCGCAGATGTCGGACTTCAACCCGCTGCGGCGGGGTCCTGAGATCACCCAGATCGGCTGACGAGGTGAACCACTGATGGGGTTCCGTTCGGCGATCGCCTCACGCATCGCGGCGACGCTGGCCTCGAACGAGGAGGTCAGCGACACCGCGGAGCGCGCCGACGCCTCCAGGAACGTCGGCTGTGCGGCGGTCACGTCCGTGCCCACCCGCTCCCGGGGCAAGGTCGCGGGCGTGCTGCGCTCGGTCGTGCTGCGCCCCCGCGAGGGCGTGCCGACCCTGGAGGCGGAGCTGTTCGACGGCTCCGGGGCGCTGGACCTCGTGTGGCTCGGCCGCCGCACCATCGAGGGCATCGAGCCGGGCCGCCGGATCCGGGTCGAGGGCATGGTCTGCGACGTCGACGGGCGGCGCACCATGTTCAACCCGCGATACGAGCTGAGGCCCCGGCCGGGCGAGGCACAATAGCCCCCATGAGCGATCCCGCACGTCCTGACGTGCCCCCGGAGCGGCCCGTGGCCCAGTCCGCAGCGCAGCCCGCAGAGACCCCCGCGCGCGGCATGCGCGCCCTCACCGGCGACGAGTTCTCGGCGGCGCAGGCCGTGGGCGGGGTCCGCGGCCTGGTCGAGGCGGTGCTGCCCGGCCTGG